>CAZNCH010000032.1:0-23611 GCA_964571555.1 uncultured Lachnospiraceae bacterium
CATGTCTCACCTCTGTACTTTCCTAATCAACCGGAGCCGTTTCAAACACAGCCGTTCAGTTCTCGTCTTCCTCGATGTTCGCCGTATATACGAAACGCTTTCTTGCCATTTCATCATTCTCCAAATACTCATCATAAGAACTGATCTTATCGATGAGCGTTCCGTTCGGCAGAATTTCCATGATGCGGTTCGCGGTCGTCTGCACAAACTGATGGTCATGCGACGCGAACAGAATCACGCCCGGGAACTTAATCAGCCCGTTGTTCAGCGCCGTAATGCTCTCCATATCCAGATGGTTCGTCGGCTCGTCCAGCACCAGAATGTTGGCGCCCGAAATCATCATCTTACTCAAAAGACAACGCACCTTTTCGCCACCGGAAAGAATCTTGAGTTTCTTAACGCCGTCCTCTCCGGGGAAGAGCATTCTGCCGAGGAAGCCTCTGACATAGGTCACATCCTTCACGGGAGAATAGCCCATAAGCCAGTCCGAAATCGTTAAGTCGCGGTTGAATTCCTGTGTGGAATCCTTCGGAAAATATGCCTGCGAGGTCGTCACGCCCCACTTGTAGGATCCCTCATCCGGCTCCATCTCTCCCATCAGAATCTTAAACAGCGTTGTCTTCGCCAGTTCGTTTCCGCCGACAAAGGCAACCTTATCGTCATGCCCCAGAAGAAAGGAAATCCGATCCAATACTTTCACCCCGTCAATCGTCTTGCTGATGCCCTCCACCGTAAGCACCTCGTTCCCGATCTCACGATCGGGGCGGAAATCAATATAAGGATATTTTCGGCTCGAAGGTTTGATCGTATCCAATTCGATCTTCTCAAGCGCCCGCTTTCTGCTGGTCGCCTGTTTGGACTTGGAAGCATTCGCGGAGAAACGGGAAATGAATTCCTGCAATTCCTTGATTTTCTCCTCTTTCTTCTTATTGGCTTCCTTCATCTGCTGGATCAGAAGCTGTGAAGACTCGTACCAGAAATCATAGTTGCCGGCGTAGAGTTGGATCTTGCCGTAATCGATATCCGCAGTATGCGTACAAACCTTATTTAAAAAGTAACGGTCATGGCTGACCACAATCACCGTGTTTTCGAAATTGATCAAAAACTCCTCCAGCCATGCGATCGCATCCAGGTCCAAGTGGTTCGTCGGCTCGTCCAGCAAGAGGATATCCGGGTTCCCGAAGAGCGCCTTCGCAAGCAGTACCTTCACCTTTTCCGCACCTTTCAGATCCGCCATCTGCGCATCATGCAGTTCGGTATCGATTCCCAGACCGTTTAAGAGAATTTCCGCGTTGCTCTCCGCTTCCCAGCCGTCCAGTTCCGCGAACTCACCCTCCAGTTCCGAAGCCCGAATGCCGTCCTCGTCCGAGAAATCTTCCTTGGCATAGATCGCATCCTTCTCCTTCATAATCTCATAGAGACGCCGGTTGCCGAGAATGACCGTATCCATCACGCTGTAGGCGTCATACTTGAAATGATCCTGTTCCAGAACCGACAGCCGCTGTCCCGGCGTGATCGCAATCTCACCGGACGTGGTGTCGAGGTCTCCGGCAAGAATCTTCAAAAAAGTGGATTTGCCCGCGCCGTTCGCGCCGATCAGACCGTAGCAGTTTCCTTCCGTAAATTTAATATTCACATCCTCGAACAAGGCGCGCTTGCCCAGCCGAAGCGTCACATTGTTTGCAGAAATCATTCGGTTTCTCCTCTTCTCTCATCTTACGCATTTTGATTGAGCGGTGAAAATCATTCCGTTTCTGCATTTTCATGATTTTCACACCCGTACACATTATACTTGAAATGATTGGAAAATCAAGCCGAATGTGTTAGTATTGAGTGGTTACCGCAGAAAGAGGAAATCGCATTGGTTGATCTTCATGTACATTCCGACAAATCGGACGGTTCTCATACGCCGACGGCGCTCGTATCGCTTGCGCTGGATGCGGGGCTGACCGCGATGGCGCTGACGGATCACGACACCATGGCAGGAGTCGAAGAAGCCGCGGCTGCCGCAAAAGGCAGCGGACTGACCGTCATTCCCGGCATTGAACTCTCGTCGCATTATGACAGAAAAGAAATCCATATTGTGGGACTTTATGTAAACCGAAATAACGACGCTCTGCAACACTATCTGACGCACTTTCTGGAAAGCAGGCTGCACAGAAACGAAGCCCTGTGCCTGCGTCTGCAGGAAGCCGGTTATGATATCACGATGGAAGAGTTGAAGCGGGAATTTCCGGACTCCGTTCTGACGAGGGCGCATTTTGCGAGACTGATGCACCGGAAAGGCTATGCCAATTCCGTGGCTGCTGCCTTCGAGCGTTTCCTCGGGGATCACTGCCCCTATTTCATTCCAAGGGAAAAGTTGCCCGCAGCGGAAGCCGTAGCGCTCATTCGAAATGCCGGCGGGATTGCGGTACTCGCGCACCCGACACTCTACCACATGGGGCAGGAGACGCTCTTTCACATGGTTTCCTTCTTAAAAGACGCCGGTCTGAATGCAATCGAAACCAAATACACGACCTACTCCTTCTCCGAAGAACGACAGATGAAAGAAATCGCGCAGAAATTAGGACTCGGGAAAGCCGGAGGAAGTGATTTTCACGGAGCGGCGAAGCCGAAAGTGAAGTTGGCAAAAGGCTACGGGAATCTTTATCTCGACGACTCCTTTCTGACCGAACTCCGTAAAACCTGCGGCATGGAAGACCTGCCGCCACAAGCGCCAATAGCAGAATCAGGGAATTGAAATGAAAGTACTGTTTACCGATCTTGACAACACCTTGCTGACTACGGACAAACGCATCAGCGATACGGATCTTGCTTCGATCCGCAAAATGATGGAAGACGGGCATCGGTTTGTGATTGCAAGCGGACGCCCTATTAACAGCGTACTCGAACTGGCGGAGCAATATGATCTCATCCGTCCGGGGCTCTTCGCCTCCTGCTTCAACGGCAGTCTCATCTATGACGTCTACAACCGCAGCCTCGTGAGTCAGACGACCTTTTCGACTTCCGACGCGCGTTTTCTGTTTCGGGAAGCGGCAGCGGCGGGACTGCATGTCCACACCTATTCGGAAACGCATATCGTGGCGGATCATCCGACCGCGGAACTGGATTATTACGTAGAGCGCATCCACATGCCTGTGATCATTGATCCGCGGTTTGAAGCGCATTTGAATCATGATCCGTGGAAACTGATCGTGATGTCGATGGAAGCCAGAGCCACCTTACAGGACTTCCAGACAGCGCATGCAAAATGGCAGGAAGGCAGATTAAATCACACCTTTTCCTGTGATTTCATGCTGGAATATTCCTCGATTCACGCTTCAAAAGGAAGTTCCGTGGAAGCGCTCTGCAAACACTTCGCAATTCCGCTCTCCGATGCGATTGCGGTCGGAGATGAAGAAAACGATATTTCCATGATTGAAGCCGCCGGTGTTGGCGTCGCAATGAACAACGGGATCGATAGCGTCAAAGCGGTTGCGAATTATATAACGGAACGGGACAACGATCACAGCGCCGTCTCGGAAGTCATCAACCGTTTCATTTTGAATGCCGAACCGTCCGCTTAGGACAAACGGATTCCCAATTCCTTACATTCCGCGAGGATTCTTGCAATCGGAAGCCCGACCACATTATTGTATTCCCCGTGAATCTCAGTGATATATTGTCCGAAACTGCCCTGAATGGCGTAAGCGCCCGCCTTGTCAAATGGTTCTTTCGAGTTGACATAACTCTCTATTTCCGCTTTCGTCAAGGGAGCAACCGCAACGTCCGTTTTCGCATGAAATGTGTGCAGCAAATTCTTCGCGCAAAGCGTCACGCCGGTATAGACCTGATGGGTTCTGCCGGAGATCAGCCGGAGCATCCTGATTGCGTCCGCTTCATCTTCCGGCTTTCCAAGAATTACGCCGTCGACGCTGACGACCGTATCCGCGCCGATCACCAGCACGTCTTCCGGATATTCGTCCGCAATGCTCACCGCTTTCAATCGCGACAGTTCTTCCACAATGGCGGCGGGCGTTTCTGCTGTCGTTCTTTCTTCACATTCCGATGCGCAGACCTCGAAATCGACGCCTGCCTGTTCCATGATCACTCTCCGTCTCGGAGAGGACGATGCCAATACGATTCTCATATCGCCTCCTGTGGTGTAAAGGTACGGCGCTTCTTCTCCGTTCTGACTTCCGCCGCTCTCTGTCTCGCCTCAACGCAGAACTGTTCCTGCGCGCAGACGCGTGTTTTCCCTCGTTTATCGATTCGACTGTCATTGCCGTTCGGCTGGAGCACTCTGGCTTTTTCATTGTCCAACAGCAGGACTTTGAGAATATGAACCAGTTCTTCCTTGAGGTTTGGCTGTTCTACCGGAAACATGATTTCCACACGGCGTTCCAGGTTCCGCGGCATCCAGTCCGCGCTTGCGCAGAACACCTCTTCGTTTCCGTCGTTCTCGAAATAGAAAATCCGGCTGTGCTCCAGGAAGTTCCCGACGATCGATCGCACGCTGATGTTCTCGCTGACGCCGGAAATGCCCACTTTCAGGCAGCAGATCCCACGCACGATCAACTGAATCTTCACGCCTGCGGCGCTCGCTTCATAGAGTGCAGCAATGATGTCGGGATCGCAAAGGGAATTGACTTTGGCAATGATCGACGCGCTCTTGCCGTTGCGGGCATGGTGCATCTCACGCCGGATCAGATTTAAAAACTTCGGTTTCATCCAGAGCGGCGCCAGCACGAGCCGGTTCCACTGCAAGGGTTCCGAATAGCCCGACAGCATATTGAAGACCGCCGTTGCGTCTTCTCCGATCGGCTCCGCGCAGGTAAGCAGACCCATGTCCGTATAGAGTTTCGCCGTCGCATCGTTATAATTGCCGGTGCCCAGATGAACGTAACGCTTGATCCCCTCTTCTTCCCTGCGCACGACAAGCGTAATCTTGCAGTGCGTTTTCAAGCCTACCAGACCGTAGATCACATGACAGCCCGCTTTCTCCAGCATTCTTGCCCAGACAATATTGTGCTCCTCGTCGAATCTGGCTTTCAGTTCCACGAGAACGCAGACCTGTTTCCCGTTCTCCGCCGCCTGCGCCAGCGCCGCAATGATCGGAGAATTCCCGCTGACACGATAGAGCGTCTGCTTGATCGCAAGCACATCCGGATCCGACGCCGCTTCTCTGATGAACTGCACCACCGGAGAGAAATCATTATAAGGATGATGCAGAAGCACGTCTCCCTCTCTGATCACATCGAAAACACTGCCTTCTCTTTGGAAGGCGGGATGCATGACAGGTACGTGCGCCGGCGCTTTGAGCGCATCGAATCCCTCCATACCGTACAGTTTCATCAAAAAGGTCAGATCGAGCGGCCCGTTGATCTCGTAGATGTTCTCGTCCCTGACCACCAGATCCTTTTTCAATATCTTCAAGAGTCTCTCGTCCATGTCTTCGCGCACTTCCAGACGGATCACCTCTCCCCATTGACGCTTCTTGATTTGCTTCTCGATCTCCTTTAAAAGATCCGCCGCTTCGTCTTCGTCGATCGTCAGGTCCGCATTTCTCATGATACGGAACGGGTGCGCGCAGATGACCGAATTGTTGAGAAAGAGCTTCTCCATGTTCCGCTCAATGATTTCTTCCAGTAGAATGATCGTAACGCCCTCATCCCCCGGAAGCGGCACGATTCTTGAGAGCACCGAAGGCACCTGCACCGCAGCGAATGCGATTTCTTTCGACTTGCCTTTTTTGGCAAGAAGCGCGCCGATATTCAGCGACTTGTTCCGAATGAGGGGGAACGGTCTGGAAGAATCCACAGCCATCGGCGTCAGTACGGGATAAACATTTTCCATGAAATATCGATCCGCATAAGCCGCCTGTTCCGCGTTCATCTCCTCGTGCGCCATCAGGAAACGGAGCCGATTGGCATTCAGCAGGGGCAGCAGGGAACGATTGAACGTAGAATATTGCAGGTTCACAAGTTCGTGCGTCGCCGCATGAATCTTTGTCAGCTGCATTTCCGGCGTCATCCCCGCAATGTCCTTCTTATCGTAGCCCACGTTCACCATATCCTTTAATGAGGCGACGCGAACCATGAAGAATTCGTCCAGATTCGAAGCCGTGATCGACAGGAATTTCAGACGCTCAAACAGCGGATTGGTCTTATCTCTGGCTTCTTCCAGAACACGCTCGTTGAACTTCAGCCAGCTCAGTTCCCGATTCGTATAGTATTCATGTTTCGTAAGATCGTTCTTTGCCATGCTATGATTTCCTTTTTTTCTGTTTTAACGTCACCCGCAGCCCGAACACTTCTTCGAACAGCGCTGCTTTTCTGCCAAAAAACCCCTTTTCCATGGTCAGATCCTCATCCGCATCCGCCGTGACGATCAGTTCCTCCTCTTTCTTCGTGATCCTGATCTCCTTCACCTTGGTTCGGTGGCTCCTGCAGATCCCGTCCGCCACACGGAAAATCGCGGACAGTTTCGCCGTTTCAAGAATCCGTTCCCTGTCGACCGGCAGCGCATAATTGAAATCGACTTTATTAAATCTCACAATGTTGGCAATGATCTCCCGCTCCGTGTGAGAGAGTCCGATGATCTCCGTCGCCATGATGATGGAATGACCGCATTCCGCCGCCGCTTCCAGCGACATATATCTCCCGCAGTCGTTCAGGAGCGCGGCAATCCGAAGCAACAGCCGATCGCGCTTGTTGCAGCCGTGCGTTTTCTTCGTGTGATCGAACAGGGTCGTTACCACCTTCGCAAGCAGTTCGTTGCGCGCCTTGTCACCATGATAGCGCTTGCTGATATTCTGCGCGCAGGCAATGATATCGTTTTCAAAATCATGGGCATTTCTGATGTAGCCGCCCGCTTCTCCGTATTCGTAGCCGATTCCGTCCGAAAGAGAAACGCCCGGCGCCCAGATCCTCTTGGCTTTCGTGATCCGCAGAATCCGAAGCAGCAGGATCACCGAAGGTAGCAGAAGCGACGCGTTCTCCTCCGCGATCCCGATATCCGCAGCCACGTTTTCCGCACTCTTCCTGGAAATAGCCGCTGCAAAATTCTGAAACTGATCCGCCGTGATCACATCGCTGCCATCCCCCAAAAGGTGCATCACATTGGAAATATAGTCATCCACGATGATGATATTCTCGATTTCTCTGTCCTTTAAGTAGAGACGATGGAACACGGCAAGCTGGTTGTCCACGAGTTCTGCGAGCAACTGCTCATAACTGTTGGTTCTTGCCTTTAGATGCATGAGCTGCTCCCGCATCCTGAGAATCCCGAGTCTGATATTCTGCGTGCTGACCAGCGAATCACGATCAAACAGCGAGAACTGAATGCTGCCGCCGCCGATATCCACAATCGCGGAGCCCTTGCCGATAATCTCCGAGAACCGCTCCCCTTTGGATGCGACCGCTTTGTAGTGCAGGAACCGCTGCTCCGAATTGCTTAACACTTCAATTTTCAGCCCGGTACGCAAATAGACCTGTTCGAGAACAATTGATGCGTTTCTGGTCTCCCTGATCGCGCTGGTGCCGTACGCCTTATAGGCATCCGCCTGATAGGAATTCATGATGCCCACAAACGCGCCGAGGACGCTGCAAAGTTCGTCCACACGCTCCCTGCTGATCGTTCCCGTCGTATAGGTATCGGTGCCCAGTTCAATCCGATGTCTGATATGATCGATCTCACGCATCCCGCCTTTCTGCGAGAATTCGAAAATCTTCATCGCCAGTTCATAAGAACCGACATCGATTGCCGCAAATACTCTGATCGCCATAGTCCCCCTTTCCGCAGCCCGTCAGGACAAATTCCGCTCTGATCCGCCCTGTAAGCCCGCCAGATAATCGATGAACTGAGAAGCCGTTCTGCCGGAGATGCCGCCGTGCGTCAGTTCCCAGCGGTTCGCCTCCAGCAGCAGCGCATCCTCATCCATTCGGATGTTGTCGCGCTTCGCCAGTTCCGTCACAATCCTGTTGAACTCTTTTCTATCCGGTGCGCCGAAGAAAATCGTCACGCCGAACCTTGCCGCCAGGGACAGTTTCTCGGACACCGTATCTCTGGTATGCAGTTCATCATCCCGATCATCCTTGTCCGAAAACTTCTCTCTGACCAGATGGCGACGGTTGCTGGTCGCATAAATCAGCACATTGTCCGGCTTCTTCTCCAGTCCGCCCTCAATCACCGCTTTCAAATACTTGTATTCCGTCTCGAAATCCTCAAAAGAAAGATCGTCCATGTAAATGATGAACTTGTAATTTCGTCTTTTGATCTGCGCGATCACATCATTGAGATCCTGAAACTGGTGCTTATACAGTTCAATGATCCGCAGTCCCCTGTCGTAATAACCGTTGAGAATGCCCTTGATGGAGCTTGATTTCCCCGTGCCCGCATCGCCGAAAAGCAGACAGTTATTCGCTTTCCTGCCTGCCAGAAACGCCTCGGTATTCTCCGTCAGCTGTTTCTTCTGGCTCTCATAACCGATCAGATCATCCAGATAGACATGCGGAATCCTGGTGATCGGCTTGATATAAACCTCACTGTCAGCCATGGCGTTGTTGCCGTCCTGTTTGGCAACCTCTTCCCTCGTGAGATGTTCCACGCGAAACGCTTTATGTAAACCAAATTTCCCGACGCCGAATTCCTGATAGAAGCTCCTGACACAGGCGCCGAACTCCTTCGTATCCTTCGCGTCTTTCAGCTGCAGCGCCAGATCGCAGATCCGGTCTCTGATCCTGACGTTGAATTGCTCACCCCCCGTACCGCTTCCCTGATAATTCAGAATGACGCGCATCTCCCGCTCATGCAGTCTTGCATCAATTGACTGCGGATCGTAATCAAACATCTCTTTGAATATGTGAAAATCATGCGCTGCCATGTCGTTGATGCTGCCTTTGGTCTCTCCCGTCCTTTCACAGGCAAGCGAAAAGGCGTTTTCGTTGTTGGCAAGCAGGTAAGCGAGGTAGGTATGCCACAGATTCCCGTGATAGCCGTGGCTTCCCGCAAGTTCGATCAATTCATGCAGCATTTCGAAATAGAGCGTATGCATGTTATCTTCCCGCTCCGCTCCGGATTCCGACGCCGCATACGCGGCAAGCGCCGACATCTTCGTCAGAATCTCTCCGTGCTTAAAATGCCTGTATAAGATCAGTTCCTTGTCTCTCATCACCCTTGCTCCCTGATATATTTCTTTCTTTTATCATAACACTTTTTGGCACATTTTTATATGGAATTCTGCTATAATAAGAGCAGTGATTGTGATCTGATTTCGAATGCGGAGGTATCAAATGCAGAAGAAATTTGCAGCTGTATTGAGCATCATTGTTTTATTTATCATTGCCCTGGTCATCGTAATGACCTTCTTAAAACGCGTCCCCCAAAACGATCCGCTCACCGTCGGGAACACCTCCGGAAATCTCAACAATCTCGGCTATTTCTGTGAGGATGCCAAGAAGATTTATTTTGCGAACGCTTCCGACAAATACTACCTCTATTCCATGAACAAAGACGGCTCGGAACTGACCTGTCTTGTAAAGTCCCCCGTCCGCTATATCAATTCCGCCGGGGATTACCTCTACTTCTATCAGGAGACCACCACGGAAAACGGCGCTTTCGGTACCATGATCCGCAACAACGGCGTCTATCGTCTGAAAAAGGGGAAAAACAACAGTGCGGACTGTCTTGACCGTACCGCATCCAAGGTGGTGTCGCTCATCGGCAACATTCTCTACTACGAGCATTACACCCCCAAAGACGGGATTCAGCTCTACTCCGTTCCCATTGACAAGGGAGAACGGGGGCTCCTGAATGAAGAGGACATCAACCCCGCCTGCGTAGTGAACGGCGTTATTTATTATGCCTCTCCCGCCAACAGATTTGCGCTCTGCCGCTATCAGCCGGCGATAAACAGAAGCGAAATCGTCCTTGGGGATCCAAAGACCTTTCAACCGGTCTATGATGACGGTAAGATCTATTTCATGAATGTTTCGGATGATTATAAGATATATGCGCTCGATATGAACAGTGGAGAGGTGCGTCAGATTACCGACTGTCGCGTGGATGCGTTCAACGTATATCAGGGTGTGATTTTCTACCAGAAAAACGACCCGAACGAACCGGCGCTCATGCGGATGAACGCGTCGGATTTGGCGCCGCATGTCGTTGCGAACGGGAATTACTGCGATATTAACATCACCTCGCAGTTTACTTATTTCAGAGATTTCACAGAGGATAACTTCTTCTATTTCACCGGCACGGTGAATGAGAGCCTGGGCGTTAACCGCTTCCGTCCCGAATAAAGAGATTCCCCGCCTTACTTGGACAGGCTGTGAGAAGCATACTGTTCCTCGCAGTATTTACAGCGATAAATTTCCTTCTCCGGATCCGTCAGTACGAAGATATGCGTCAGTTCCCGCTCAATCGAGGTGATGCATCTCGGATTCCTGCATTTGATGACATTGCTGATTTCCTGCGGCAGATGCAGTTCCTTCTTCTCGACGATTTTCCCGTCCTTGATGACATTGACGGTGATATTGTGATCGATAAAGCCTAAAATATCCAGATCGAGCATGTCAATATCGCACTCCACCTTGAGGATATCTTTCTTTCCCATCTTCTTGCTTCTGGCATTCTTGATGATAGCAACCGTGCAGTCCAGCCGATCCAGATTCAGATCGTGATAAATGGACAGGCTCTTGCCTGCCTGAATATGGTCAAGCACGAAGCCCTCTTCGATTTTTCCTACATTTAACATTGTTTCCCTCCATGGCGCGTCTTTTAGTTTACATAATATCTCATGATTATTTACGGATCCGGATCCGAAAGCGATCCGGCTTGAAATCGGGGGCGTTTTCAGATCAGTTCCAACAGTGTCAGAATGAGCGCCATCCTGACATAGACGCCGTATTGCACCTGTTTGAAATAAACCGCCCTCTCATCGTCGTCAACCTCAACCGAAATCTCATTGACCCGCGGCAGCGGATGCAATACCAGCATATCGGGTCTTGCCAATTCCATTTTCTCCCGATTCAGAACGTAGAAATCCTTCAAGCGCACGTAATCTTCCTCATTGAAGAAACGTTCTCTTTGCACTCTGGTCATGTAAAGCAGGTCAAGACGCGGCATGATTTCTTCCAGACGAATCACTTCTTTATAGGGGATCCCGTTCGCATCCAAAACATCTTCGCGAATGTAATCGGGGATTCTTAATTCTTCGGGGGAGATAAAAATAAACGAGATGCCCGGGTAACGGATCAGGGCGTTGATGAGAGAGTGCACGGTACGACCGAATTTCAGATCGCCGCATAAACCGATGGTCAAATGATCCAGTCTGCCTTTGAGGGAACGAATGGTGAGTAAATCCGTGAGCGTCTGCGTGGGATGCTGGTGTCCGCCGTCGCCGGCGTTGATAACGGGAATGCTCGACTTGGTGGATGCGACCATCGGCGCGCCCTCTTTGGGATGACGCATTGCACAGATATCGGCGTAGGCGGAAATCATTCGAATGGTATCGGAAACGCTCTCTCCTTTGGCTGCAGAGGATGAGTTCGCGGAAGCAAAGCCCAGTACTCTTCCCCCCAAATGCATCATTGCCGACTCGAAACTGAGTCTGGTTCTCGTGCTTGGCTCGTAGAAACACGTTGCCAGGATCTTGCCGTCACATTTATGCGCATATTTTTCGGGATTCCTTTCGATGTCGCCGGCAAGATCGAGCAATTGATCCAACTCGTCGACATCCAGATCGAGAGGACTCATCAAATGTCTCATCATACTACTCCTTTCAATTTCAAATGACTCGGGGTATAAGCCGGGTTCTGTTGGACGAAACGTCCCGACAATCATCTATCTGGGGCCGCCGTTACCGACGGTCTCGAGCGATCTACCTGAAAGCACGACGGGCAGCCGTATCGCTTTCGTTTTGATCTTGCTTCGGATGGGGTTTACATGTGCCGCCTCCGTTACCGCAGGCGCGGTAGTCTCTTACACTGCCTTTCCACCTTTTCCCTGCATGCAGGGTAGTTTATTTCTGTTGCACTGGCCTGGGAGTCACCTCCTCCGGACGTTATCCGGCATCCTGCCCTGTGAAGCCCGGACTTTCCTCACCGGGGTTGCCCCCGCCGCGATTGTCCCCCCGAGTCAAATATATTTTACCAGTTCCCGAATCCGCATGCAAATACTCTTATGCTTGCATAGATGAGTATTTGCATGCGGATTCGAGGAGCGCCTTTGCTCACACCTCTACACCGGGAAAATACTTCCGCCCACAAATTCGCGAACCAGCGAATTATTTGGAAGATGTTCGCTCGTTACCGCCAGGAAATACTCCAGAAACTTCAGCAGTCTCTTCGCCTCCTGATACTGCGGGTCGTCCTTCTCGATCGAGAATAGGAGATTTTCCGCATACGGCTTCAACACCGCCAATTCATAGACAAGCGTCGAATTGAACATTGCATCCGCTTCTTCCTGGAACGGGAAAATATTCTCTTCCTCGCCCCGTCTGACCGAATCCCACATTTCCAGCGTTCTCTGCGCACTGGCGCCTCTGGTTCTGTAATCGCGCACCATGCGTCTGATCAGGCGGCAGTCCGTGGTTGCGATCCGGTTGTGCTCATCTACATTCAGCGAAGTCAACGCGCTGATATACACCTTGTATTTCGATCCCGACGGCAACGCATAGGACATCTTCTCGTTCAGTCCGTGAATGCCCTCGATCACCAGAACGTCGTCGGTATTCAGACGCATATAATTTCCTTTGTATTCACGCTTGCCGGAGACAAAGTTGAATTCCGGCAGTTCCACCGTTTCCCCCGCCAGCAGCGCCGTCATATCCTGATTGAACCCGACCACGTCAATGGCTTCCAGACACTCGAAATTGAAGGAACCGTTTTCGTCCCGCGGCGTATGTTCCCGATCTACGAAATAATTATCGAGCGCAATCGGATGCGGTTTCTTGCCAAGCGCCCGCAACTGTACCGACAGCCTGTGGGAAAACGAGGTCTTGCCCGAGGAAGAAGGGCCTGCGATCATGACGAACTTCACATGTCCCCTGTTCACGATATCGGCGGCAATCCGTGCAATCTGCGCTTCATGTCTTGCTTCCTGCATCAGAATGGTCTGGGTGAAATCGCCCTTACAGATGTCATCATTCAACGCGCCGACCGAATCCAGTCCCAATTCTTCACACCAGCTCGCATTTTCCTTGAGCGTTGCGAACAGTTTCTTCTGATCCCGGAACGGATACATTTCATAGGGATTGCTGCGCTTTGGAAGCTGCAGCATCAAGCCCTCGTCATAGAGAAAGAGATCGAACAGTTTCAGGTAGCCTGTGGACGGCACCATATAACCATAGAAATAATCCTGAAAATCACCCAGTGCATAGACGTTGACCTTGGATGCCCTGCGGTAACGGAAGAGCCGTTCTTTGTCCTCCATCCCCTGCTTTCTGAAAATTCGAATCGCCTCATCCACGGAATAGGAACGCTTCCAGAACGGAAGATCCTCAATGACCATCTCGTTCATTCTCGCCTTCACTCGGTCAATCAGACCCTGGTTTAACCGGAACTTGCCGATCGCCCTGCAATAGAGCGCATGCGAAATCGTATATTCCGCCTTCACATGACCGAAATTCTCAGGGCCCACCACATCCCGCAGCGCCTTGATCATCATAAACAACGCGCTTCTCCTGTAGGTCGCATACCCCGTTTTCTCCTTCATGGTATCAAACGTAATCGAGCATTCCTTGCTGATGCTCTTATGGAGCTCGCAAAGCTTTCCGTTCACATTGGCAAGAATGATCGGCGCATCGTATTCCTTCTGGTGTTCCCGCGCGATCACCTCATAAGAAGTACCGAGTTCGTACTCCTCTTCCCTTCCGTTCACAAGAATCTTAACAGTATCGTCCATTGCAGCCCCTCCTTATACGATCCTTGACGGCGCTGTGCACGGATGTGTCAGCACGTTCAAGTCCGTGAATTCTCTTTGCAGGTATTCCCGCATATATGGAATGAACAGTTTCTCAATGCCGAAATGCCCTGCATTGATCACTGCTACCCCCTTCGCATTCAAATCGATTCCCGTATGATGACCGATATCTCCCGAAATATAAACATCCGCGTTCGCGGCAACCGCCGCATCCGTCATACTCGCACCGGAACCGGGCAGGATTGCCGCCGTTTCCACAGTCGTATCCGGATCCCCGTAAATCTCCACATGCTCTAAGCGGAAGCGTTCCTTGACAAGCGTGGCGCATTCCTCTAACGACATGATCTGCGGCAGCTTGCCGACCCGTCCGAAGCCCTCTTTGGCAACCTCGTCTTCGTAGGTCACCTGGAGCACACTGCACTTCCTGAGTCCCAATTCATCCGCGGCGGCGTCCGCCATGCCCATGACATCGAAATTCGTATGCATTGCATAGAGACAGAGATCGTTCCTGATCAGTTCGATAATTCTTCTCCCGATAAAATCCTCGGCAACGATACGCTTGATCGGTGTGAAAATCATGGGATGATGGGTCAGAATCAGATCCGCACCCTGTACGAGCGCCCTGTGGATCACCTCATCCGTAGCGTCCAGCGCAATATAGACGGAGCGCACTTCCTTTTCCATGCGTCCGACCAGCAGTCCGACATTGTCCCACTCCTCCGCATATCTGACAGGGGACAGTTCTTCCAGTTTCGTAATCAGATCACTGCATTTCATGATTTTCACCCCAGTTGGATAATACTTCCCGGTTCATTGCAAGTTCGGCTTCCACCTCAACGCGGCGGACGCCGCTTCTCTGTGTTCCAGCTTCCTGCAATTGATCCAGAAGTTCCGTCAGATGCGCGTGTTCCCACAGAAGGTACCGATAGAGATTCTCGTTTCGCTCCGCCAAAAGAAGCGGACCGTATTTGCATTCTGTTTCCGTCAGCGACATCTGCCCCGTCACGGCCTTCATCATCGGATAGAACTTGCCGTCCTCGATCACGAGATTCTCCGAAACAATCCGATATCCCAGCTCCGTAAGCGTGCTCCGAAACATCGCGATCTCCGACTGCGGCTGAAGAATCAGTTCCGACGCCGTATTTCTGATTTGGGGATGATCCGTCAGGATCCGGTACATGAGGAAACCGCCCATGCCGGCAATCACGATCGTATCCGCATAGTGAATCCCGCTCAAGCCGTCGCACTGCACCGTTGTAATCCGATCCTGCAGCCCGTTCGCCAGAATGTGTTCCTGTGCACGCAGCAGCGGTCCGTAATTGATATCGGCGGCAATCACATGTTGCGCCAGCCCCCGCTGCACCAGATAGATCGCGAGGAAAGCGTGATCACATCCGATATCCGCAAGCACGCGGCAGGGGCGCACCATGGCGGCAAGCGCCTGCAATCGCTTCGACAGTGTAACCATATCAGTCCAGATAGTCTTTCAACTTGCGGCTTCTCGAGGGATGGCGGAGCTTTCTCAGCGCCTTTGCCTCAATCTGTCGAATCCGCTCACGCGTCACGCTGAACTCCTTGCCGACCTCTTCCAGTGTTCTTGCTCTCCCGTCATCGAGCCCGAAACGCAAGCGCAGCACCTTCTGTTCTCTTTCCGTCAGCGTACTCAACACCTCGACCAACTGCTCCTTGAGCAGAGTAAACGCAGCGGCGTCCGCTGGCACGGGCACGTTATCGTCCTGAATGAAATCCCCCAAATGGGAATCTTCTTCTTCCCCGATCGGCGTTTCCAAAGAAACCGGCTCCTGCGAGATTTTCAGGATCTCTCTGACACGCTCTACCGGCAGATTCATTTCCTTGGCGATCTCTTCCGGGGTCGGTTCGCGTCCGAGTTCCTGCAGCAGCTGCCTGCTGACCCTGATCAGTTTATTGATGGTTTCCACCATATGCACGGGGATTCTGATCGTTCTTGCCTGATCCGCAATCGCGCGGGTAATGGCCTGGCGAATCCACCAGGTTGCATAGGTCGAAAACTTGAATCCCTTAGTATAATCAAATTTCTCGACGGCTTTGATGAGACCCAGATTGCCTTCCTGGATCAGATCCAGAAAGAGCATCCCGCGACCGACATAACGCTTCGCAATGCTGACCACCAGACGCAGGTTTGCCTCGGACAGACGCTTCTTGGCTTCTTCGTCTCCCGCTTCAATGCGCTTTGCCAGTTCGATCTCTTCTTCGGCGGACAGGAGCGGCACTTTCCCGATCTCTTTCAGGTACATTCTGACCGGATCCTCGATGCTGACGCTGTCCGGTACGGAAAGATCGATCTTCTCGACATCCACTTCATTCTCTTCGGAGAGGATGGTCTCATCGTCCTCGACTTCTTCCTCTTCAATTTCGGGAATCCTGAGCACATCGATCGTATTTTGTTCCAGCGTCTCATAGACCTTCTCGAACTGCTCGTCTTCCATGGGAAGATCCTGAAACCACTCCGTGATCTCCGTATCCTCCAGGAAGTTTTTCTTCTTTTTGGCATAATCCAGCAGTTCCTTGAGGCGTTCCTCAAATTTAGCCATCATGTTCTCATCCATAGGTGAGTCCTCTTTCTTCCGGTTCCACCGGCATGATTCTTGAAATGTTTTGCTTTATCATCTTTTCCCGTTGTTGGTTTTGCTTGCGCTCGCCTGCATGACCGAGGAAGCGTTCGCACTGTTCCTGCGCATGGTCGCTACGGCAGTTATTTTAAGTGAAGCGTGATCTTGGCGATCTCTTCCGTCTGTTTCTTGAGTGCAATCATCTGCGAAATATCGTCCATCCGCTTTACGCTGTTTGTTCTGACCAGAATCAGCAGTTCTTTCAGCGCTTTTTCCTTCTCTTTCACCGTTTCCACATCGGATAACGGGGTATGGAAGACGCCCGCCGCCATGTCCTGCATTTCTTCGTCCTCGAACCTGGAGAGTATCCCCGCAGGATCCGCCTTTCCGGTCTGCAGCTGCTCAAACAGCAGTTCCGCCACCCGACAATACACGGGTTCGGAAAAATCATTTACCCCCAGGTAGTCCCGAATTTCATCGTAGATCTGCGGCTGTTCGGTCAGCCATGTCAGCAGCATCCGCTGTGCTTTCAGCGCGCCGTCTTCCGGCTTCTCTCTGTTGATTCCGCTCTTCGGACGTTCATATACCGGCATCCCCTCCCGCTTTAACGCAGTTTTGGCAACAAGTTTCTTAAGACTGTCTGCATTCAGAAAGTATTCCTTGGCGATTGCATCCAAATAATTATCCCGCTCGATTTCTTCCTCGAAGACCAGAAGCTGCTCCGCAACCGCCTCGGCGAATTTCGTCTTGCCGTGCGGGTCTTTCAGATCGTGTTCTTCGGAAATCTTCCGTATCTCGAAGACGAAGCCGTTCTCCGCGGAGTCGATTCGCCGCTCAAACGCTTCCACTCCGAGGTGCTTGATGAATTCATCCGGATCCTTATAGGGTTGCAAGTTCAGCACCTTGGCGGAAATACCGACCTCACGCAGCACGCGGATGGCTCTCCTCGCGGCATTGATGCCTGCGCCGTCACTGTCGTAACTTAGGATCACCTCTTCGGAATACCGTTTCAAAAGACTTGCCTGACCGGAAGTCAACGCCGTTCCAAGCGATGCAACCGCTTGACTGAATCCCGCCTGATGCAGGGAGATCACATCCATATAACCCTCGCAGAGAATGATATTCTTCTTACGGGCGGTTCTGGCATGGTTCAATCCGTATAGATTGCGTCCTTTATCAAAGATCGCCGTCTCAGGCGAATTCAGGTACTTCGGTTTCCCCTCGCCCAACGTTCTGCCGCCGAAACCGATGATGCGGTGATTGATATCCATAATCGGAAAAATCACCCTGCTCCAGAATTTGTCTGTCATTCCCCGTCGCTCATCGAAACTGAAAATCCCGCTCTGTCTGAGCAGATCGTCCGAAAAGTCTTTACTTTTCAAATATCGATAGAGAAGATCCTGTCCCGGGCGCGCATAGCCGAGACCGAATCTCCGGATGATTTCATCGCTCAGACCGCGCCCCGTCAGGTAATTCATTGCCGCCGCGCCGCCCTCCTGCCTGAGTTGATAATAATAATACTTGCCTGCTTCCTTATTGACTTCCAGCAAGCCAGATCTTAAATCGGCTCTTTTGCGTCCTTCTTCCGAATAGGTGATTTCGGGCAGTTTAACCCCCGCGCGATCCGCCAGAAATTTCAAGGCTTCCTGAAAGGTATAATTCTCATATTGCTGCACAAAGCGGATCACATTGCCGCCCGCCTGACAGCCGAAGCAATAATAGATCTGCTTCTGCGGGCTGACGGAGAAAGAAGGCGATTTCTCATTATGGAACGGACAGAGTCCGAAATAATTGCTTCCCTTTTTCTGCAATCTGACATAGGAAGAAATGACATCTACAATATCATTGCGCGTTCGTATCTCATCAATCAGTTCTTCCGGGTACAACATTCTGCGTTTCCTTCCATAAATCCGGCTCTCCTTCTGTCTGACGTCCGGATATGACGATCCATATTACAGTTCCTTCCACGAATCAGGCAAATAAATATCCGTGAAGATATGGTTGGCGAAGCGGTCGGACATCGTCGACAAATAGTCGCAGACAATGCGGTCGGGGCTCTCGCCACGTTCGTCCCCGATCTTTCTGAGCGCTTCCGGAATCTCCTCATAATGATCGGAGAAATACCCGTAAAGAGTCTCGATCAATCGTTCCGCCTTGCCCTCTTCGCCCTTTGCGCCGGGGTTCTTATATACGTTCTCGAACATGAAACTGCGCAATTCCTGCATTGCGCCGCCGATTTCCTCCGACATACAGATATCATCCCTGTCCAGACTGTTGATGATGATATCATGAATGAAGCAATCCAACCGTTTCGTGATGCTGTTGCCGAGGGTCTTCCGAAGTTCGCGCGGAATATCCTCTTCGGACAGAATCCTGCCACGAATTGCATCGTCCATGTCATGGTGCATATATGCAATCTTGTCGCAGAGTCTGACCACGCGTCCTTCCAATGTCGACGGCATGTTCACCGTCTGATGGTTCAGAATACCGTCTCTGACTTCGACGGTTAAATTCAGTCCTTTTCCGTCCTTTTCAAGCACCTCTACCACGCGGACGCTCTGCTCGTTGTGCCGAAAGCCCGGCGGACAGATCCTGTTCAGCGCGCGTTCTCCCGCGTGACCGAACGGCGTGTGTCCAAGATCATGCCCCAGCGCAATGGCCTCCACCAGATCCTCGTTCAGCCGCAGGGCTTTTGCAATGGTTCTGGCGTTCTGGGAAACCTCAAGCGTATGGGTGAGCCGCGTGCGGTAATGATCGCCTTCCGGACACAGGAATACCTGGGTTTTATCTTTCAAACGTCGAAATGACTTGCAGTGCAGGATACGATCCCGATCTCTCTGGTACACGGGGCGGATGTCGCACTGCGCTTCCTCGACGTCCCTGCCCCGGGAGTTCATACTGAGGGATGCAAAGGGACTTAAAAATTTCTTTTCTTCCTGCTCGATTTGCTCACGAATGGTCATCGTTTACTCCTTTACCCCTACAATAATACATATTCTGCGTCGGGATGCGATTTCCTTTTTTTGTCGGAAATTTTTATCGTTTTTTTCGCTTATGGAGAATGGCGTGAAATGGCGATTTGTTCATTTTGATTGGGAGCCGCAAAGTTTTTGATTGGGTTGCGCCTGGCAAAACTTATCCCCGATAGCCGATTTCGTCCGCCAGTTTTTTCTCAATGACGACGATCACATTGCGGTGAAGTCTTAAAAAGGTAATCGGGCACATCGGGTCGATTCTGTCGTTTTGCAGCAGTTTTCTTGCGGCATCCTGTTTGTTGCCGTTGATAATCATGAGAAGGGTCTTGGCTTTCATGATGCTTCCCATACCCATGGTAACGGCATAACGGGGAACTTCATCACGATTGGCGAAGAATCTGGTGTTCGCATCGATCGTGCTGTCATTTAATTTCTCTTTGTGCGCCTTTTCATAGAGCATCGCGCCCGGCTCGTTGAAGCCGAGGTGCCCGTCGGGACCGACGCCCAGCACCTGCAGGTCGATGTCTGTTCGATCAAGGATCTCATTGAACTCCCGCAGATTCTCTTCGATGTCGCCAACACCCTTTGCAACGTAGGTGTTTTCCTTGTCAATGTTGATATGGTTGAACAGATTGTCGTCCATAAAGAAACGGTAACTCTGCTCATGGCTTCCGTGGAGACCGACATATTCGTCCAGATTCACGGAATGAACCTTGGAAAAATCAAGTCCTTCTTCCTTGCATCTTCTGGCAAGTTCACGGTACATGCCGACCGGACTGCTTCCGGTTGCAAGTCCAAGCGTGCAGGTCGGGTTCGCCCGCACCAGTTCCTCAATTACATCGGCTGCCATCTTAGCACCCTCTTCATAACTGTCCGCTACGATTACTCTCATTCATTTTCTTCCTGAAGAACACTGTCTTCCCAATGATTTGTTTTTTAAAAATTGACGGCTGATCATGAGCCGTCGCCGATCTCATTTCACTGAATCATCCTGCTTGACAACAATGCGCTTTGCCTCTTTGTAGATGGAATTTGCCGGAACCACACCGCGCACGCAGGACACCGGATAAACATTGGAATTTCTTCCGATCACGGTACCGGGGTTCAGCACGCTGTTGCATCCGACTTCCACGTGATCGCCCAACATGGCGCCGACCTTCTTGCGACCGGTTTCCAGCATTTCTCCCTCATTCCTGATCACGACAGGCTTCTGATCCGATTTCACATTGCTGGTAATGGAACCCGCTCCCATGTGAGATTTGAATCCCAGAATCGAATCTCCGACATAGTTGTAATGCGGCACCTGAACATGATCAAACAGGATCACGTTTTTCAGTTCCGTCGAATTGCCGACAACGCAGTGATCCCCAACGAGAGCCGCACCCCTGATAAAAGCGCCGGGTCTGACCTCGGTTTCATGACCGATGATACAGGGACCGTCAATGTAATGATTCGGATAGATCTTCGCGTCTTTCGCAATCCAGACATTTTCTTTCGGCTGATGAAACTCCGCAGGGCACAACGTCCCGCCGATTTCAAGAATCATATTCCGAATCCCGTCCATCGCTTCCCACGGATAACGAAACTGCGACAAATATTCCCCTGCCCTTGTATGGGACAGATCATACAGATCCTGAATTTCCAACTTCATTTTCTCACACACCATGCAATCATCCCAAATGATGATTGCATTTCCTTTCCGTTTGGATTATCTCCGGATTCTCTCCTGATTATCTGATTTTCAGCAGATGCCCGCCGGTCTTCATTGCATCTATAATCTCATCCACACACTTCTCGCAGTCCTTGTAGGTGACAGCCTCGGACATCACACGAAGCACCGGCTCCGTTCCGGAAGCCCTGAGAAGCACCCTGCCGTCGTTGCCGAGTTCCGCAATCGCCGCATCTACGGCTTTTTGTACGGCGGGATCATGCAGCGTCAGTTCCTTGTCGTCCACTTCGACATTTTTCAACACCTGCGGGTACATCTTCACTTCGGATGCAAGCACCGAAAGCGGAAGCTGCGTCTCCACCAGCACCGTCATGAGCATGATCGCCGTCACAAGTCCGTCGCCGGTATGCGCATATTTTCTGAAAATCACGTGTCCCGACTGCTCTCCGCCCAGCAAATGACCGTTTTCCTTCATGTTCTCGTAGACATATCTGTCGCCGACCTGGGTTTTCTCATATTTGATTCCCGCTTGATCGAAAGCCTTGTACAGACCGAAGTTGGACATGATTGTCGTCACAACGGTATTGTCGCGGAGCAGGCCCTTATTTTTCAGATGCTTGGCACAGATATACAGAATCGTATCGCCGTTGATCACATCACCGTATTCGTCTACCGCAAGGCATCTGTCAGCGTCGCCGTCGAAGGCAAATCCGATATCCAACTGATTTTCCCTGACGAATTTCTGCAAGCCCTCGATGTGTGTGGAACCGGCATTTCGATTGATGTTGGTTCCGTCAGGCGTATTGTTGATCACGTAATTTTTCGCGCCGAGCGCATCGAAGACGGAACGTCCGATCATCCACGCACTGCCGTTTGCGCAGTCCAGCGCCACTTTGCAATTTTCAAAAGATACGGGTGCGATGCTCGTCAAATAGCCGATGTAGCGGTTACGACCGGAATAGAAATCGATGGTCTGACCGATACGTTCATCGGTTGCCCAGCCCATATCGTCGATTTCGCCATCAATGAACCGCTCAACAAGCGCCTGCACCTGATCTTCCATCTTCTCGCCTTGCGCGTTCATCAGTTTGATTCCGTTATCAAAGTATGGGTTGTGGCTGGCGGAGATCATGATGCCGCAATCGAAGCCCTCTGTCCTTGTAATGTAACTGACGCAGGGCGTCGTGGTCACATGGAGCAGATAGGAATTGCCGCCCGAAGACGTGATTCCTGCGGACAGCGCGTTTTCAAACATATAGGAAGAACGTCTGGTGTCCTTGCCGATCACGATCTTGGCAGGATGTTCCTTGCCGTAATACCAGCCGAGGAAACGCCCGATCTTGAATGCATGCTCCGCCGTCAGGACAACGCCCGCCTTACCGCGAAAGCCGTCTGTACCGAAATATTTCATTGGCGGATTCTCCTGACCGGCGGGAGAGAGAGAACCGCGCTGTGCTTCTCTCGTTCTTCCGTCATGCGGTCTTGCCGCCTTCTCTGGAATCAGCCAGAGCTTTCCTTCCTTCTTCGCGCCGGAAATCTTACCGTCACGACAGAGCATGGTAATCCGTCTCTCCGTCATCTCCCATTTCTCCGCCGCCGTTCGCACATCCATGAATCTCATGTCATCCCTCCTTACTTTATCTATCTTCCGTATCCCTATTCTGTTTATACAACTTTTAAAATAACAAGTCAAGATATTGAGCGCAAAAATTCTCTATATCTTGACTTGTTTCTCGTTTTATATCTTGATATTCAATTTTATAACTTGACATATCCTGATGTATCAGTTGCATCCGATTTCCGGCGCAGCAGTGCTCATTCCGCCAGACATTCATCAATCACTTTCAACAGCCGCTCCACGTCTTCCTCTGTCGTTGCCCAGCCGGTTGCAAAGCGGATCACGGAATGCCGCTCGTCATACTTTTCTCCGAAACTGTATTCCACCTTCTCACGAAGTCTTTCCAATCTGTCATTTGGCGCGATAAAGAAAATCTGATTCGTCGGAGAATCGAAAAACAGGCGGACTCCGTTTGCTGTCAGTTTCTTCTTAATCCTGTCCGCATAAGCAATCGCCGCCTTGCCGATATGAAAATAAAGATCGTCACGAAACAGTTCATCAAACTGGATGCCCAGCAGTCTTCCCTTCGCAAGCAGAGCGCCGTGTCGTTTCATCGACGTAAAGAAATGCGGGATCAACTTCGGATCTCTGATTACAACAGCCTCGCCCAAAAACGCACCGCATTTTGTACCGCCGATATAGAAGACGTCACACAGGCTGCAAAGTTCCGGCAAAGTCACATCGTTTTCGGGGCTAGCCAGCGCATAAGCCAGACGCGCGCCGTCCACAAAAAGCGGCAGATCGTTTTGACTGCATATTTCCGAAATCTCTTTCAGTTCCTGCAGCGAATACAGCGTGAGATCGGAAGAGCACACGTCTGAACTCCAGTCACTCCGCAAATCTCGTATGC
>CAZNCH010000033.1:0-18722 GCA_964571555.1 uncultured Lachnospiraceae bacterium
GCATTCTTTTCAGCATTGATAAGCCTTGCTGTAATACGATTCTCCACCTGCGTATAGTCTGTAAGACGGCTCACATCCATATCCTGCCCTACTTCATGATCTACACGTACCCTTGCAATCTCTTCAAGTACGTCCTCCAAGTCATGACCATCCTTGTAGTCGCCAAAAAACTGCTCAAGGTATATCGTGGGTGCCACATTTCCCTCCGGACTTGATACTGTAAGTGCATGAAGCTTTGTGTCATTGTTCTTTACCACATCATTTACGGATACACTGCATTCCTCATATTTTTCCGGCAGAAAATCTTTGATTTTCTCTACAACAGCCTTAATAAACTCCTCAAATGTCATTTTTTCCATATTCTTTTACCTTACCTTTCCATTGATTTGTTCTTTCTCTTTGTATAATGCCTTTTTCCCCGGTATTGGCTCTGTCGCCTCCTTTCAACCCCAAATACCGCTTCCTTACCCGGAATAGGCTTATTGTTCTGTATCACCATAAGCTTTATCCGTTGCGGCAAGAAACCTTGTGGCGATAAGGCATAAAATTTTATTTTCCCCATCGCTTAGATCAGTCAGAATACCCTTCTTTATCTCAAGCGTGGGAATAATCGCATGATGATCTGTTACTTTCTTGGAGTTAAGCGTTCTTTTTACATCTCTCTTATGGGAACAGTTAAGAGATGCTATAAAATCAAAGTTATTACAGGCTTCAATAACATCTCTGGCTGTCTGCTCCATATCCTCTGTAAGAGACCGGCTGTCCGTCCTCGGATATGTGACAAGCTTTTTCTCATAAAGGCTCTGGGTATATTCCAGCGTCTGTTTTGCCGTAAATCCAAAGATCTTATTTGCATCTCTTTGAAGGCTCGTAAGGTCATACAGCCTTGGAGGAGATATGATCTTCGCTTCGTCGACCACTTTTCTTACCCTCGCAGACTTACCCGCACATTTATTCATGTCTGCCTCTGCCTTATCCCGCGATTCGTATTCTTCAGATAAGGCATGGATGCCCTCGGCTTCGAGAGAAATAACATAGTACGGCTTCTTTACAAATCCGTTTATCTCCTTTTCCCTCTCTACAATCATTGCAAGCGTCGGTGTTTGTACCCTGCCTACTTTTAATACCTTCCCCTTGTAAAGCACAGTAAAGAGCCTTGTTCCATTGATGCCGACAATCCAGTCCGCCTGCTGCCTGCAAAGCGCGGATTCATACAGGCTGTCATATTCACTGCCGGGTTTAAGATTACGGAAACCATCCTCTAATGCAGATTCTTCCATCGAGGAAACCCAAAGCCTGCTAAAAGGCTTTTTGCATCCCGCCAGCTTATAGGCGAGCCGAAAAATCAGCTCGCCCTCCCTTCCTGCATCGGTCGCTTCTATAAGCTCCGTAAAGATAAGGCCTCCGCATATAATGATGAGCACCTTATCATTATTGATGACCCTGTATCCAGCTATGATTTTGAAAACAAAATTGGGATCTTGTCATTTCTCAAGTATAAGCTCAGCCAATTTCTTAATGGAAATGTCAATAGCAGAGCCGTAATAATGACGCATGATTTATTAACGCTATTTGATCTTGAGAAAATCTGCCAGGAACTTGCGACAGAATGGAAAAAAGCGTTCGCGTCAGTGGCAACAAAGTATAATCTTTGGGAATTAAAAAATCTGTCTTTAAATCGCTTTGAATACAGAAAGCGTCAAGAGTACACTGAACTTATCAAACTGACTTACAATTATGCTTGTGGGTCAGCTGGAGAATACGATATTGTAATCAGCAATATTATGAGACAGGCACTTGAAGCATTTGCGACTTTTGAATATAAGAAAGGAATCGCAGAAATCTCAACAGATGATATTCTTTTAGCTGAAATGTGTGAAGAACATAAATCATATTTTAAAAACTTAATGTATCGCATTGTACTTAACAATGGAAGTCACCGGGAAGAACAGACACAGAGCATGGAAATTGATTTTCTTTCAGTAATCTCTGAGGACGAAAAAAGAAGAACTGCAAAAGAGATAATCAGTTTCATATATCTTCTTAATAAACCTCACGTGATTTCGCATTTAGGCGATGTTAGCGCAGCAATAGACTTATGGTGCGATGAAGTAAAAGAGAGAGCAGCGATAATATAAGTGATTTCATGAAGATCAACCATTTCGAACGCTTCGCAAAAGTCTTTTCTCCTCTCGTTGATAATCATGTTTCTCTATATGTTATTTGCAGCCACTATCCTGACGCATGACCGTCGGATATCTGCACCACATCGGACAGCATACCGGCTTATATTAGCCGTTATACCGACCACAGGATATATAATAAAATCCGGAGTTCTGCCGAGAGGAATCACCTCATAGCAAGCTCCGGATTCTGCTTTCAAATTCAAATACTGCTTATTCAGTTTTTGATGGGTAATTTATAATTCGTCGTATCGGGCTCAGGTAACTTCATCGTTGTGGTAACTTCACTTTACGCCATTTTTACACCATTTTGCCATCGACCTTTGAAAACTTATGAGAATTTATGTGAAATAGGAATTTCTCGGAAACCGCATGATATCGGGCTTTATCGACCTTTAACGACTTATGCCGAAATACGTTTTTTGCTCAATGTGTTCCGATACCCAGTTTCATAATTGTGTTTCCTCCGTCCTTTGCAGGGAAGAAAGTTGCTGTGCCGCTGCCAAATCAGCCGTTTACTGAACTTTCTCCGAAATATGTGCTTTCCTGTTTCAAAAACTTCTGTTTTTCAAATTGAAATTGCCAGGAATCTTGCGCGAACGATCAAAGCGTTCACCATCCATGGGTTGCTTGTCAATTTTTGATTTGTTTTTTTCGATAGAAATGAAACGCGATGCAGGAAACCAGCATGGCGGCAAGTCCAATCCCACCCGCAATGAGGAATTGCGGTGAACGCACATCCGAAATACTCATACCCATGATGGGGAACAGCACGCAGTTTAGCAGGAAACCCAGCAAACACGCCGGCAAATATTCTTTATACTTCACTCCGATTGCCCCCATATAGGCGCTGACCACGTCGGCGGACAGAACGCCCAACAAGCGAACGATCAACACGAAGAAGAAATCGCCGCTGCTGCTGCGGAGATGATGAAGCATCACCGACTTGGGCCAGTGCTCTAAAATATACTCCACTGCATGACTGCCCAACTTTTTCCCCAACCAATAGGGCAGGCTGACCATGATCGCCGTGCCCGCAATATTGACAGAAATCGCCACAGGCAAAGGAAACAGTATTCCGCTGGCAACATACAATAAGCCGCTGTAGAGAAAAATGCTCATACTTTTGACGGCAAACAACATCAGCAGGAGCAATCCCGCAAATACGGGCTGCTGCGGCGTGTAGTTTAAAATACCGTCCAGTGTAAACTCATCCTGATGCAGCAGACACGCTGCGATGATTGCGAGCCAAAGCAAGGCAAGCAGGCATTTGGCAAGCCGTACCTGCCGGCATGCCTGTTCGGATCGAACACTCTGCTTTACCTTTTGCATTTTCTCACCTGTCTTTCCAATTGATTGATGTTTCACAGATCATGAAGCATCAGCGTACGGGCAGAATCACCGAGGTCCCGCGTAGACAATATCTGTTATACAACTGCAGCGGCAAAATTGCAATAACGCAGATTGTCTCCTATCAGGATTTTTTTGCCATTTTACCGGTCAGTTGAACCCCTCTCTTATTCGGCAACGAATTCCAAATTTCATCGGCAACCAACGCCCACTCTCCGGCAGCCCCAACACAACGGTTGCAATAGTCGCAAGCGCGTTCCGGACTTTGCAGATCGGTGGAATGTGCGCCCGATTCCTCCACCATCTGTGTCAGACAACCGGGATTGTCCAGCACGGGGCAGGGTCGCAGCATATTCTCATTGAACGGCTGATGGCGACGATAAGCCATAAAGAGCGGCGATTGATAGCACTCCAGCAGAGTCTTTTCTTTAATATTGGAGTCGGAATAATGAATAAATGCGCAGGGTTCCATATCGCCGTTTGCGTTAATATGACAGTAACCGCGCCCACCGGCGATACAACCTCCAACCGCATCACCGTCATTCCAGAAATCCATCGTAAACAGCGGCTTCGTCTTGCGGAATTTTTGAATCTGCTCATACATGAACTTCCGCTGTTCTACTGTCGCAATCAGTTCCGGTACAGCCGCTGCGCCAATAGGCATATAAGTAAACAGCCACGCGAACTTCGCGCCCATATCGATCATGGAATCAAAGTACTCCTCGCTGCCGATGACTTCAGCGTTCTTGCTTGTATAACAACAGGAGATCCCGAACAACAGCTTGCGTGCTTTCAGACGCTTCATCGACGCAATGACCTTCCGGTATGTACCGGTGCCGCGGCGGGAATCCGTTGCTTCTTCAAATCCCTCAACGCTGATCGCCGGTACAAAATTCTTGACACGCAGCATTTCGTCGGCAAAATCATCATCGATCAATGTACCGTTTGTAAATGCCAGAAACGCGCAGTCATCATGCTTCTCGCACAGACGAATCAGGTCATCCTTGCGTACCAGCGGTTCGCCGCCGGAATAAACATATAAATACGTTCCAAGTTTTTTGCCCTGTCGAATAATATCATCCAACTGTTCAAAGGTCAGATTCAAGCGGTTACCGTATTCCGCCGCCCAACAGCCGGTACAATGAAGATTGCAGGCAGAGGTAGGATCCATAAGAATCGCCCAGGGAATATTACACTGATATTTGTCCTGCATTTTTGTAGTGAGCGGCGTACCGATCAGCGTATCGTTGATCGCAATTGTCTCCACCATCTTTTTTCGCTGACCATCATCCACATCTGTCCACAGACTCTTAACCAGTTTTGACCAGTTGTTGCACCACCTTCAAAAAAACATCTTCCGTCAGAGAGAAAACATACCGCTCCAAACGTTCACGGGGAAGCCCGTGATACACATGATAAATGATCCTCGGATGTTCTTTGCATTGGCACAGCATGGTCTTGGTTGCACCTTTCCATTCAATGGGCGCATCGCTTGGAACAAATTCTTCTACCTTTTCGCGAAACCATACATCCAACAATTCGTAGATATCCTGATAATGATAATAGAAAGTATTGGGACTGATTCCTGCACGCTTGACAAGCGCAGCCACGGTAATCTTGTCAAACGGCTGTTCCTCCAGCATTGTCTGAAATGTAGTCATGATGATTTTCTTTGTATATAAGGCCACGATATCCCTCCTGCTTTAAAATACACCATCGGAACAATCATTATTGAATAATCTACCTCAAAAAACATCCTTTCGCAAGCAGACCGCCACACATTCATCCGCCTCTGTTCCCCCACGTTTCGATCAAACGCTTCGCTTCGGTTCTGATCGCATCATCGTCCGTCGTCTCATACAGTTCACGAAGCGCTACGATCACTGCCCCGCGGCAAGAGAACATAGCATCGGCGTCGGAATCAAGGTATCGTTCCAGACAACGCAGCAGACGACGGATATGTTCGTTTTCCTCGCCAAACAATACTTCCCGGATGCTGTCAATCCCTTCCTGCACCGCCGTTTCTTCAATTCTGCCGTAAGGATCGGAGAACCGTCCGTAAGGACCCGTATGCTCTTCCAAACTCTCCACGTGTCTGATGCAATCCTTGAAGAACAGATAGTCGAGGATCTGAAGACATTCTTCGCGGCGTCCGAACTCATGCGCATTATAATCGGGATGGTGATAAGAACAGATACCCTCAAAAACATCCCCGTTCCAATCAGTCACCCTGACACATTGACCGTGATAGCCCGCCAAATCCACTACGCTTATCCCCTTTCCTCACTTCTTCACACATCATATCTTTGTATGCTGCATAAAAACCCTTCCTTTGCCGCGCTCGCAAGGGACAGATGGATCGGCGCATACGGAATCAACATCGCCTGAAACGCGTGGTAGAGATCCGGTTTCCCCTGCCAGACGGAGTCTGCAAGGCGATTCTTTTGATCGAGTTGATGGTACCACGAGCCAGAGGAATAATCTATCACCGCTTCATCAAGGTATTGCAGAAATTCACTGTAATCATCCGCATATTTCGGGTTCCCCGTCACATGATACAGCACTGCCGAAGTATTGATCGCTTCCGCCAGCGTCCAATGCATCCGATCGTGAATGACCGGTACGCCGTCCCAATCGGTCGTGTACACAAACCCCGCCCTGCCGTCCGCCCTCCACGCGTCAGAGACCGCTCTTTCATACAGGCGGCACGCAGCTTCGATATAAGGATCGGTCAATTCCGATTCCGATTCCTTCCCTGCAAAAGTGGAGACCGCCCATTGTGTGATCAGTCTTGCCCACTCAATCCCGTGTCCGGGCGTTGCCCCGTAAGGTTGAAACGGATCCGCCGGTTTGTCCCGATGTAGCATGAGCAAGGGTTCCCACTCCTCGGAATAATGCTCCGGAATCCGATAGGAATGCGCCCCTGCAAACTGAATCACACCGTCAATGATCCTGCCTGCCCGTTTCCTTGGTTCCTCATCCTTGCGCGCATCGGCAACTGCAAGATAGGCTTCCACGGTATGCATGTTCGCGTTGAGTCCGCGATACGCATCTAAAATGTGAAAATCGCGATCCCATGCATCATAGGTCAAGCCCTCCGTTTCATCCCAGAAGTAACGGTCAAAGACGCGAAGCGCCTCTTCCAGAAGATCGTCCGCCTCACAGATTCCTGCCAGTTTCCCGCTTGCCGCAGCAAGAATCACAAAGGCATGGGCATAGCACATTTTCCGGGGCAACGCCCTGCCGTTTGCATCGACTCCGCTATAGAAACCGCCCGAAACAGTGTCCTTTAATTCTCCGCGCAAGCCTTGCAGCGCAGCGTCCGCGAGTTCCCTACAGCCTGTGATCCGAAGCATTGCACCGATACTGTAAACATGCGCCATGCGCGCCGTGATCCAAGTTTCCCTCGGTCGATCCTTAAACGGCGTACCGTCGCCGGAAAGATAATAACTTGCGCCGGATGGAGATGGGAATGCTCTTCCGAAATCAAGCAACAAGTGTGCATTTTCCGTGAGAAAATCCATGTTTTCTTTCGTGTCTATCATGTATTTTCGTTCCATCATCAGATCACCCGCCTTCCTGCTGTTTTTATTGTACTTTACTTAAATCAAGGATGCAAATAATCATTTCCTCGGATGCGGAATATCTGCTATAATGAAGGCACGTAAATCACGGAGGACAGCATGCCGACTGAATTGTACCTTGATCTTTGTGCCATCATCACGATGATCATGCTGATCGTATCACTGAATATCCGAAAGCAGACCAAAGGACGCAGCAACCGGTTGTTTTTTGCGCTTTGTTTCTGTGTTCTGATCACTGGAATCTCCGGTATGGCAGGCAGCCTTGTCGGAAATCTGATCCCGCTGTCTTCCATTCGTCGCTCAACCGCATACTTCATCCATTATATTTATTTCTATCTGTGGAATTTCACGCCGCCGCTCTATTTATTATATGTCTGTTCTCAGATCGGGCTCTGGCATGTGACTACACACAACAAACTGATCCGGTTCTTCTGGTTCTTTCCCTATCTGGCAGACGCCGTCCTGCTCCTGATCAATCCCTGGACGCATTTCGTGTTCACACTGGATGCGCAATTGAAATATCAGCGCGGACCCTATATTCCCGTGCTCTATCTGAATGCTTTTTTCTATTTTATGCTTGGCACCTGGATTCTGCTCCACTATCGCAAATTGATGGATCAGATCAAACTCCTGTTCCTCTTTCTGTTCCTGCCGATCAACGCCTTTGCGGTCGTCATGCAGTACTTGAGTCCCGGCATTCATATCGAGATTATGTCAACCGTATTACTGCTCCTGATCGTGGCGATCGGCGTGCAGCGTCCCGAAGAAATGGTCGATCCCATCGTCGGCACCATGAGCAACAACGCCTTTCTTCTGGATATGCGGCAGGCGTTCCTCTCCAAACGTCCGATGTCCGTTTTGTTCATCAACTTCACAAATCACGCAATGCTGCGAAACAACCTCGGAATCTTTCTCTATCATGTTTTGCTGCAGCGACTGGCGGACAAAACGACCAGAATCTCAAGGATCATGCAATTGCATCCCGATATCTATTATCTCGACAACGGCAGTTTTGCCGTCATTACCGACGATAAGCACCATGAATCGCTGCTGGATCTCGGACGAATGATCCACGCCTATATGCAGGAGCCGGTCAAGTTGGATCACATGGAAATCATGGTCAACACTGCGATCTGTCTGGTCAAATGTCCATACGACATCTCCGATCACAGCGTATTTATCAGTTTCAGCCGGAACTTCCAGAATAAACTTCCGAATCTGAATCGTGTCGTTGTCTTCTCGAATATTGCTTCTTCCAAGGAATTCATGTTACGGAACCAGATTGACAATGTCATTAACAAGGGGATTGCCAACCGGAAATTCGAAATGTATTACCAGCCGATCTACTCCCTCGCCGAGAAGCGCTTTGTCTCCGCAGAGGCTCTGATTCGTTTGAAAGACGAGGACTTCGGTTATGTCTCTCCGTCCATTTTTATTTCCGCTGCGGAAGAAAGCGGCGCGATCCATCGAATCGGGAACTACGTCTTCGACGAGGTCTGCCGTTTTATCGCCGGCAGTGAGTTCCATGCGCTCGGACTGAAATATATCGAGTTAAATCTCTCCCTGTCGCAATGCATTGAGCGTGACCTGCCGGAGAAAGTACTCGGCTATCTGCAGAAATACAATCTGTCCCCGGGACAGTTGAATTTGGAAATCACGGAAACCGCGGCGGATTACGATCCGTCCACGACCGACGCCAATATCTCCAAACTTGCCGCTTATGGGATTCCCTTCTCTTTGGACGACTACGGCACGGGTTATTCCAATATCAAACGTGTCGCTTCCCTTCCTCTAAGCATTGTCAAGTTGGATAAGAGTCTGGTCGATGAGATGGACTCGCACCAGATGTGGATCGTTGTCAAGAATACCGTTCGAATGCTGCAGCGAATGCAAAAGAAGATTCTTGTGGAGGGTGTGGAAACGGAACGTGCGCTGCAGAAATTCGAGCAGATCGGCTGCGACTATATTCAGGGCTTTTATTTCTCACGACCGCTGAACGAGAGAGATTTCATAGACTTCATCAAAAAGCATAATCACCGCTAGGAATCGCCATGGAAAAAATTCTTTATTTCGACATTTGCGCCATTTTAATATCGATCATTTTCATCGTTGCGGCTCTGATCCGCAAGAACATCCGCGGCAGAAACAACTATCTGATGTTCTGGATCATTTTGCTTGTCTTCTTCTCTTCGGTCGGAGACCTTGGCGCCGCAATTATGGAGGACTGCTTTGTTGCTTCAAAATGGAGCATTACACTGTCCTATCTGTTCAGTTATCTGTATTTTCTGGCACATAATCTGATCATGCCGCTGTACTTGTTCTTTATTTACTCTTCCATCGGCATCTGGCACCAATTCGACGAGAAACGATATCTGATTGTCATTTGGACGGCGTTAACCGGTCTTGATATTGCAATGCTCTTATTCAATCTCGTCTACCCCGTCATTTTCAGCTATGATGCAAACGGACATTATGTTCGCGGCAGCATGATCCTGATCTTCTATCTGGTTGCGATCCTGCTCGGCATCTGGGGGATTGTCATTGTCATTGCGAACCGGAAACTGCTGCGGAAAGAGAGCGTCTTCGTACTGATCATTCTCTATCCGATCGTTGCATCCACCATTGTCATTCAATGGTTCTTCCCGCATTCTCTTTGTGAGATGTTCGGCGTAGCCATCTCACTCATGTTCTTCATCATTGTGGTTCAGAATTCCGTAGATCCGCTGGTGGGAGCCAAAAGATACAGTTCCGGCATCGAGAATCTGATGAAGATTATGGAAACGCACCGCCCTGCCACCATTCTACTGGTCAAAATGGTGAACAACGGAAACATTCTCATGTACCTCGGCCAGGATATCTACAACCGTTTTCTGCGCATCTTATCGGAACAGTTTACAACATACGCCAAAGAGGAGAAATTCAAAGGCGACTTATTCTATCTTGATTATGGTCTCTACGGCTTCCTATCCGAAGAAGATTCCCTGACGGAGAGTTATCTGACCGCGGAAAAAATCAGGATCTTTATGTCGCAGGATCAGCGCATCGACGAGTTCGATATTCTTGTCGACGCGAGAATCTGCATCGTTCAGTGTCCCGACGATTTCGATGATTTTCAGTCAATTTACGCTTTTGCCACCACCTTCCAGACCTCACTGCCGCAGACAAAGAACATCCTGCTGTATTCCGACTTCAAGAATCAGCGGGAATTCAGAATCAAAAGAGATCTGGAACAGATTATGAACACGGCAATCGCCGAAAACCGGTTTCAAATGTATTATCAGCCGATCTATTCCACGACGGAACATACTTTTGTCAGTGCAGAAGCGCTGATTTGGCTGAAAGACAACAAATACGGCTTCATCCCTCCGAACACCTTCCTTCCCATTGCCGAGCAGAACGGCTCGATTCATGCGATCGGAGACTTCGTCCTGCGCGATGTGATGCGCTTTATCTCCGAAGTCAATTTACAGGATCTGGGGTTGGATGATATCCAAATCAATCTTGCCGCTTCCCAATGCATCGAGTCGGATCTGGTGGATAAGGTGACCGCTCTGTTGGAAGAATACAAGGTGGCGCCTTCACAGATCACCTTTGAACTGACGGAAAACGCAGCGGACATCGACCCCGCCATTGTTGACAACAATGTACGCAGATTGAGCAATTTGGGCATCCGCTTCGCGCTTGACGATTACGGAACCGGTTATTCCAACATAAAACGTGTCACCGCGCTTCCGATCAGCCAGGTCAAATTGGACAAGAATTTTGTGGATGAAGTCGACGATCCGCAAATGTGGGTCGTGATTCAGGAAACCATTGCCATGCTGAAAGAAATGGGAAAAGAGGTACTTGTGGAAGGTGTCGAGGAAGAAGCAGCCGCCAGAAAGTTTATTGATTTGAAGTGCGATCTCCTGCAGGGCTGTGAACTGATCCAGGGCTTCTACTTCTGCAAACCTCTGCCCGAAGAAGAGTTTGTTGCCTTTATCAGGAAGCATAAAAGTGAAAGGGGGATGTAAATGTACCAGGTATTATTCAATCCATTTTCCGGAAACGGTCAGGGGGAGGCAGTCAGTAAGAAACTGCCGCTTTTCTTTCCGGAGTCCGCGCTGCATTACCACAAGATGACGGAAATCAAGGATTATCCGACGCTTTTTCCGCTTTCGCTCCGGATGACATCATCATTCTTGTCGGCGGAGACGGCACTCTGAACCGCTTTATCAACGATCTGCAGGCACGTTTCCCCGTGCAGGAACTATACTACTATGCCGGCAGCAGCGGAAATGATTTCTACAAAGACGTCAAAGACAGCGCGGAATTTGTCAGTGAGCAAAGAGATGAGAGCGGCATCGGCGTATTTAAACTGAAACCCTATCTGAACCGGCTCCCGAAAGTCGAGATCCGGGGGAAAACATCCTATTTCCTAAACGGAATCGGTTACGGACTCGACGGCTATTGCTGTGAAGTCGGAGATGAACTTCGGAAGACGACGAGCAAACCGATCAACTATACGGGGATCGCACTCAAGGGACTGCTTTTTGATTACAAACCCACGAACGCCAGGGTTACCGTGGACGGCGTCACGAAAGAATTCAGGAAGGTATGGATCGCGCCGACCATGCACGGCAGGTTCTACGGCGGCGGAGCCATGGCAACGCCGAAGCAGGATCGATGTGGGAAAGAGCGTACTCTTTCCACGCTGATTTTCTGCGGCACCGGCAGATTGAAAACGCTGCTGCTCTTTCCATCCATCTACAAAGGAACACATGTCAAGTACACAAAGTACTGCATCGAATTGAGCGGCAAGGATATTACCGTCTCTTTTGACCGTCCGGTCGCGTTGCAGGTGGACGGCGAAACCGTTCTGGGCGTCACCGAATATCATGCCTACTGCTGATTCTTCGGATTCTGTAACAGCCGCTGCAAAAGCAGCGGCTGTATTTTCTGTAGGCTTCCCCCTTGTCTAGGCAAAAGCCGCCTGATCAAAGAGGGATAACTGATTGGATTCCGGAATATCCCCCAGCAATCCGAGCGACGCCATTTTTTCCACCGCGGTCTTGGACAGTTTGGTCCGCTCGCGGAAGTCGTCTCTGGAAAGAAACGCTCCTTGCTTCGCCGCCTGAACCACGGCATCCGCCGCCTTGTCACCCAGTCCTTCCACACTGCCGATATGCGGCATGATTTTACCGTCGATTACCTGACAGGCATGCGCCTTGGCGCGGAAAATATCAATCGGAAGGAATTCAAAACCTCTGGCATACATCTCTTCCACAACTCTCATGTCCTTCAATTCCTCCTGCTCTTTGTTGCTCAAATGGTCGGCATTTTTGCGATATTCCTCCAGATAGGACTTCAGTCTGCTCTTGCCCAGACACATCTTCTCGTAGTGAAAGGCTGTCGCGCGGATCGAAAGGTATGCCGCATAATATTCCAGCGGATAATAAATCTTATAATAGGCAATTCTCCACGCCATCATCACGTAGGCGGCGGCGTGCGCCTTCGGAAACATATACTTGATCTTCTCACACGACCAAATATACCAGTCAGGCACGCCGTGATCCGTCATTTCCTGTCTCCATTCCTGCCATTTCTCCACCTTTCCCTTGGCAATATCGCCCTTTCTGACCCTTTCCATGATCTGAAATGCAAGGGAACTCTGCATTCCCATGCTGATCAGATAGGTCATGATATCGTCGCGCGTACAAATTGCCGTTGAAATGGTAGCCGTTCCCTTACGAATCAATTCCTGCGCATTGCCCAGCCACACATCCGTACCGTGCGCCAGACCCGCAATTCTGACCAAATCGGAAAAGGAAGTGGGCTTGGTATCCAATAACATCTGCATTGCGAAATCGGTACCAAACTCCGGAATTCCGAGAGAACCGAGCGGACAGCCGCCAAGATCGTCCGGCGTCACGTGCAGGGCTTCCGTGCTGCGAAACAGAGACATGACTCCGGCATCATCCAGCGGCACGTTTCTGGGGTCGGTCTGCGTCAGGTCTTCCAGTCTTCTGATCATAGTCGGATCATCATGACCGAGAATATCCAATTTCAAAAGGTTATGATCGATCGAATGATAATCAAAATGTGTTGTGACGATGTCCGTTGACATATCATTGGCAGGATGCTGGATCGGTGTAAAACTGTTGATATCCTCTCCATGCGGCAGCACAATGATCCCGCCGGGATGCTGTCCCGTCGTCCTGCGAATGCCCGTACAGCCGGCGGAAATTCTGCCGATCTCACACGAACGTTTCTGTATCTGTCGTTCTTCAAAATAATTCTTTACGTAACCGAAAGCTGTCTTATCCGCAAGCGTACCGATGGTTCCCGCCTTGAACGTCTGTCCCTTGCCGAAAATCACTTCCGTATAGCGATGTGCGTTTGCCTGATATTCTCCGGAGAAATTCAAATCGATATCCGGCTCCTTGTTCCCCTCGAAGCCCAAAAAAGTTTCAAACGGGATGTCGAAACCGTCTTTCTTTAATCTCTCCCCGCATTCCGGACAGTTCCGATCCGGCATATCGCAGCCCGCCTTACCGGCATAGGCTTTCACCGCATCCGACGCAAAATCCGAATAGTGGCAATGCGGACAATAATAATGCGGGGCAAGCGGATTGACTTCCGTAATGCCCGCCATGGTAGCGACGAAGGACGAACCGACAGAACCTCTGGAACCGACCAGATAACCGTCTTCCAGTGATTTCCATACCAGTTTCTGCGCGATGATGTACATGACGGCAAAACCGTTGGAAATGATGGAAGTCAGTTCCCTCTCCAGACGTGTGTGCACAGGTTCCGGCAATGGAGAGCCATAGATTTCATTCGCCTTTCGATAGCAGATCTCTCGCAGCATAGCCGCAGAATCTTCAATGACGGGCGGACACTTGTCCGGACGCACGGGCTCGATATAATCCACCATATCCGCAATCATGTTCGTATTGGTCACTACGATTTCATACGCCTTTTCGTACGGAAGATAAGAGAATTCTTCCATCATTTCTTCCGTCGTACGAAGATAGAGCGGCGGCTGTTCGTCTGCGTCCTTATAACCTTTTCCCGCCTGTATGACACGGCGGTAAATCTCATCCTGCGGATTCATAAAATGCGTGTCGCAGGTAGCCACCACCGGCTTTCCGTATTCCGTTCCGAGTCGGATGATCTTCTTGTTGAGCAACTGCAGATCTTCATCCGTTTCTACCTGCGGATATTCCGCAGCACGTTTCAAAAATGCGTTGTTGCCAAGCGGCTGCACTTCCAAATAATCATAGAAATTCACAATTTTCGCTACATCGGCTTCGCTCTTCTCTTCTAAAACGGCACGGAACACCTCGCCCTGTTCACAGGCGCTTCCGATGATCAGCCCTTCTCTGAACTGCGAGAGAACGCTCTTCGGGATACGCGGTCTGCTGTGAAAATATGTCAAATGAGAAAGTGAAATCAGACGGTAGAGATTGATCCTTCCGATTTCGTTTTTGGCAAGCAGGATCACATGATACATGCGTGACTGTTTGATTTTCTCGACCGAAGTACGTCCGGCTTCATTGAGCGTCAGCAGATTGAACTGTTCGCGCTTTGCAAGCATGGGAACCGCCTTGAGGAAGACGTGTGCACAAGCCGTTGCTTCCTGCGCGGCTCTGTGTCCGCCGTAGTTTAGTTTCATGACCTTGCAGACATGTTCCAGCGTAAACTTCTTGATGTTTGTCAGCAGCATTCTGGCAAGTCCCGCCGTGTCCACATAGGTATCGGTTCTTTGTATGCCCAGTTGCTCCGACTGAACGCGCAGGAAGCTCTCGCACAAATCCGCGTCATGCGCAACGATCGGCAGTTCTCCAATGAAATCAAGCAGTTCCGGCAGCACTTCATTCAGATAAGGCGCATCGGCAACCATCTGATCATTGATGCCAAACGCCTTCTCAACGGAATAGGGAATCGGTCTTCTCGGATTCACCAAAGAAGAAAACGTATTTTCCACTTTCCCGCCGATGATTCTGAGTGCCGCAGCCTCAATGATCTGATCCCTGCTTGCCGAAGTTCCCGTCGTCTTGAGGGACAGCGCCACATAGTCGCCGTTTAACGGATAATCCCTCGGTTGAATGACGATCTTGGCAAGATCATCCACCAGATAACCCTCACACCCGTAGATCAATTTGAACTCCGGGTGGCTCTTCCGAATCGCAGGCAATGCATGAAAGGCGTCCGTAAACGCCTGCACAATCCCGTGATCCGTGATTGCAAGCGCCGTCTGTCCCCAATCGGCTGCCCGCTTCATGATGGCAGCCACGTCGGAGACCGCATCCATATCGCTCATCTTGGTATGGCAGTGCAGTTCGACACGTTTCACCGCAGCATGATCGTCTCTAACGGTTCTGAAATCCTCTGCTTTCCGTATGCCGGAAACATAACCCAACGTCAGTTCCCGATCATACTGATCCACCGTCGGAGTCGCCTTCAAGGTCAGAAAAGCGCCCACTGCAACATTTTCAAATAAGATTTCCTGCCGGTTCTCCCGCGGAAACACTTTGACCGTGATCGTATCCGTATCATCCGTAAGATCAAAGATAAGCAATTTCCGATCATTTCTCATCTCGCGGATATCCAGGCGGATCACCTGTCCCGTAACGACCACTTCGCCGATCTCTTCGATGATGTCCGAAATCGGAATAGGCGATTCACTGAACTCTCTGCCGTAAATCAGATTCGGATCCGTATTCGCACCGGCTCTTTGAAGACTGCCGGTTAAGTTTCTTCCCTGCTTTTGAGCGGTTGATAAACTGCCGGATCCCGCTTCCGATACGGACTGCGCCGCACTCTTCCAAACGGTCTGCCTCGTTTCGGAAGTCACGCTCGCACCCGCGTTAACCTGCTCCGCTTTCTGCGTGATCCTGCGGATTTCTTCCCGCAGTTTACGTTCATCCTCTTCCCGCGCGCCGCTCTCTTTTGCCTCACAGTATGTGATTGTAAACTTCGCACCGACGCCGCAGCGTTCATTCAAAATCGCATCCAGCACATGCAGCAGTTCATGTTCCTTGGCACGTGCGACCACCGTATCCTGCAAGGTCAGTTTGATGATATCCGCTTCCGGATAATCCAGACTCGCGTGCAGAAGCGTATGCTGCAGGAAATGATCGTAATGTTCCAGTTCGAGAAGGATACTGCTTCGATACTGCTCCATTACATATCTGACGTCACAGCGCGCCGAAAGATGAAACCGTTCTCTGATCACCGCCCTCATACCGCTGCCTTTCAGCAGTTGCTTCGTAATCTGCCGTTCCACGAAATAGACCGGCTCTTTCTGCAGCAAATGTCCGGCATCCAGATAAACCCTCATCTCGGTATTCTCACGGTTATAGGCAAGACGAATGACATCCACATCTTCGAATTCCGATTTCAGTTTCTGATTCAACTGTAAAGAAGGAAACACCTCAAAAAACTTCTTCGTCATTCCAATGCTCCAATTCGTAACGAAGGGCGGAAAGCAGTTCCTGCTCCGGCACCTTTTTGATTATCTCGCCCCTTTTCATCAGCAAACCTTCCCCGACGCCGCCGGCGATCCCAAGATCCGCTTCCCTTGCCTCTCCCGGGCCGTTGACGATACAGCCCATCACCGCAACCTTGATCGGAAGATCAAAGTGCGCGACCATAGTCTCCACCTTAGTTGCCAGTGAGATGAGATCGATCTTCGTTCTTCCGCAGGTCGGGCAGGAGACAACTTCGATGCCGCCCGTTCTTAAATTCAGCGTGCGCAGAATCTGTTTGGCGGAGATAATTTCCTCTTCAGGCGCACCCGTTAAGGAGACGCGTATCGTATCCCCGATTCCTTCCTGCAGGATCAGACCCAGCCCGATCGCGGATTTGATGTTGCCGGCTCGAACCGTGCCCGCTTCCGTGATTCCGACATGCAACGGATACTTGCATTCCTGCGCAAGCAGTTGATGTGCCTTGAAGCACATTAAGACATCCGAGGATTTGATGCTGACAACCAACTGATCATAGTTCATTTCCTCTATCATACGCACCTTGGACAGCGCAGATTCCACGATCCCCTCCGCCGTCACTCCATGATACTTTTCAACCAGTTCCCTTTCCAGAGAACCGCTGTTGACGCCGATTCTGATCGGAACGCGATCACTGCCGGCGGCGGCGACAACCTTTCTTAACTGCGCCTTCCCGCCGATATTGCCCGGATTGATCCTGATCTTATCCGCGCCGTTTTCCATGGCAAGAAGCGCCAGACGATAATCAAAATGGATATCCGCCACCAAAGGAATCGCAATCTCCTTTTTGATCTGTCTAATCGCGTGTGCAGCCGCTTCCGTCGGAACGCTGCATCTGATGATGTCGCAGCCGAGTTCGGTCAGCCGATGAATCTGCGCCACCGTAGCGGCAACGTCTTCTGTCGCAGTATTTGTCATAGACTGGATCAGAATAGGATTGCCGCCGCCGATGACACGATTTCCGATCTTTATTGCTTTTGTGGTATCCCGATGCATAGTGATCCTCCGAAACTACAATTTCTTGTATGGAGCCATATTTTCAATCGCACATCTAGTCTACCATATTTGGGGACGCAATGAAAGTCTTACGGATTGTCGTCTCTCCCGTACAGTCGAAACGTACGGCTTTTTCTTTCTTCACGCGGATTTTGTTTTTGAATAAATTTTAGAATTGTATTTCGACGTTGACGCGGCAGATAGAACCTGTCGCCATGAAATGCGATGCTTCTGAAAGGCTCCTCTTCGTCATTTGAAATCAAACACTCATAGAAACCTTTTTCCAGCCGGAACACCAATGCGCCTTCCGGGTCATAATACTCCTTTTCTCTCCAGATGATACAGCGCCTGTCCTCTTTCTGTACATCAACGCGGAGATCGGCGGCTCTGATGCTGCAAAAGGGAGTCAGGACGCAGTGCAAAAGCAACAGCAGAATTGACAGTTTCTTCATTCCTCTCTCCTTCTTGCTTCATGATATGAAATTTCCATCGTGTCCTTTAACTGCTCCAAAAAAAGTTCCTCTCCCTGAGAACAGAGAATAAGCACCTCATGATCCCGTGCGATCGTCAGGAACAGCCCGCCAAAGTGCAGGCGCAATCTGTCATAGTCTTCCAGCAGTTCCGCCACCTTTAGTCTCCATCCCTGCCGGTAGGTCAACAGCCGAATACAGGAAAAATGCCAGTTTCCGAGTTCATCCGCCGTATCGATCCTCACCACGAAAATCAGCGCGCAGATCAAAAGCGCAAAGGCGGCAAGGATGCCCGCTCCAAGAAGCAGAATCAGATCGATTTTCCTGCGATTCTCTCCCGCATTCAGATTCCGCTCTTCCGTAAATTCCATCGGCGCTTCGGCAAGCATTTCCAGTTGCTCCACTGCAAGCAGTTCTTCCTTTGATTCCACATCCCCTGCCTCTTCCGGCAGCAGCGTGGAAATATTGACGCTCTTTTTCTCCGCTTCCCCTGTCTCATCCTCTTCCATTTCCTGCGCCACCTCCGTTTTTTGCTTCTTCCCAGACAGAGGAAGCGGCGTCGGCGTCACGATTGACGCCGGCTGATCAGGTTTCGTCGGAAGCGCAGTCGGTTGCGGCCGGCTGATCGAAGGGGGCTGCGTCGGCGTT
>CAZNCH010000033.1:18822-23571 GCA_964571555.1 uncultured Lachnospiraceae bacterium
GTCGGCGTTTCGATCGGCGGCGGCGTTGCGGTCGGCAGTGCGGGTGGCACGATGTTATTGATCCGCAAAACGGATCGCGCCCGATTCCCGCAGGCGTCCCTGACTTGCACCTCATAAGTTCCGTTTTCTCCGACCGAAAACGAGGACGCGGCATTTTGCATTCCCAGATAGAAATACGGATTCTCGGAAAGTCCCGAATCCGGATCGCTGGCGTCAATTCTGATCGTCACCTTGCCGGAAGTGTTTTCCGTCGGCGTATAGGTCAGTTTCAACAGCGGAGGACTGACGTCCTTCACCGCCAAAAACGCCGGTTCGCTCACAAGTTCCATCCCGTTTTCTCCGACCAATACGCAACGGAACAGCGCCCCGTTCTCACTGAACCGCAAACTGCTCAACGTCAGAACCGGACTGTTTGTTCCTCTGTAAATCACACCGTTTGCCGCTTTCCCGTCCGCAAGATTCTCATAACCGCCGCCCTGATACTTCTGCCACCGATAAGCGCTGACCTTTTCTCCTCTCACATCAAAAGACGCCGATCCGTCCGTATCTCCTTCCGCATTGACGGGATTTCGGAGCAGTTTCGGCTGATTGGCTCTGACATAGAGCTGCATGGAACCCGTTACCCGCAAGGTTTCGGTTCGTTGATAACCGCAGGGTTCGATGCTCCCGCCGGTCGTATAGGTACCGCCGACACATTTGACGGTCTGCTTGACGGTGTAATCCTTGGGCAGCGATATCATTCCGTCCGTATGATTATAGGCGGTAAAATCAATCTCTCCGCTTCCTTTTTTCATGGAATTGTAACTGAAGATCGGGATGCCGTCCAAATAAATATCATAACTTGTCGCAACTTTCGCTCCCTTTTCGTAAGTCAGATGGCTCCCGCCGGCGCAGCCGGTGCACCATCCGTCGAATGAATTGATACTTGTCGCACTGATGGTATAGATACCCGTTACGATGTCCTTCACCGGATAACTGTCGCCGGGTCCCAGCGTACAAAGATATTCCCTGTCAGTTTCCGAAGCCCTGACGGAGACAGGAAATAAAAGCACAGTAAAAATCACGGTGCAAAACAACAGAGCTTTCCATTTTGTTCTTGGATTCACATTTTTCTCCTTCGGCATAGGGAGTGCATTCGGATGTGAGAGTTGCATCTGATATGAATCAAATCATGTGAATAAGAAAATAGGAGGAATCCTATATGATTCATCCTATCTCAAACAGCCTGTGTTGTCAACGAAGAAAACGCTATCTGACAATGAGTCTTGCAATGTCGTTATACATCACAAAGAACATGAGAAGCGCCAGCAGAATTACACCAAATAAGTTGATCACCCCTTCCATTTTGGCGGAAAGCGGCTTCCTGCGGAACGCTTCCACAAAGAGAAGCAGCAGTTTTCCGCCGTCCAGACCGGGGATGGGGAGCAGATTCATCGCTCCTAAATTCGCGGACAGCAGGGAACCAAGCGAAAGCATGGTCAATAGGACGACCATTGCCCCGCCGCTTTCTTTCGCAACATCGTATTCGTCGCCGACTATCGTGGCAATCCCGATCGGACCGCTCAATTCACTGGTTGATATTTTGCCGGCGATCAGCCATTCAAGACTTTTCACGACGGATCGAACCTCGTAGACCACATAATAATAGGCATATCGGATCGATTTGAGCGGGGTGATCCTCTCATCATAATCACCGCCTACGATCCCGAACATGAAGCGTCCGTATTCCTCCTGATATGCGGGTGTGATCTTCGTCTCGAAACGCACTCCGTCCCGTTCGTATTCGATCGTGGCTTCCTTCCCGTCGGAAAACATTGTAAACAGCGTAATCTCGGCGAACAGATGCGTCCGTTTGCCGTTCAGACGTATGATCTCATCTCCGGCGCGCAGTCCGGCGGAAGCCGCGGGGGAACCTTCGGTCACATCGATCAGTTTCGCGGTCGGGTAGCCGTCATATCCGACTACAAACAGCGCCAGAATAAACGCCAGAATGAAATTGAACACAGGTCCTGCCAGAACCGTCGAAATTCTGGAAAAAACACTTGCTCTCTGATAGGAACTCTCCTCAGGATGCTCCGGATCCATCGGATCGAAAAGACAGCCGCCGCCAAGCGGGAGCAGATTGATCCGAAACAGCGTTCCGTTCTTCCGAAAGGAAAACAATTTGGGACCGAAGCCGATCCAGAATTCATTCACTGCAATGCCGTTCACCCTTGCCAGCAGAAAATGTCCGAATTCATGGGAGAGAACCAATATTCCAAAAATAAAAACCGCAAGAATAATTTTCACAACAAACTCCTATCTGACTGCCGCACGAAGACTTTCGGAAATCACATCATAAGTCTCGGCTTCGGCGGCAAGAATCTGATCGACCGTGGGCGATTCGATTACCCGATGTGTACTCATTGCGAGATCGATCAGTGATGGAATCTCCATAAAACCGATCTTCCTGTCCAGAAACAGCGCGACAGCCCGCTCGTTGGCGGCATTGAACACCGTCGGCATGGTACCGCCGACATTCGCCGCTTTCATTGCCAGCGCGAATCCTTCAAAAGTCTTAGCATCCACCGGTTCGAAGGTCAGGCTTCCCTGTGCAAAGAAGTCCACCCGCTCTCCCGCCATCGGTCGGCGTTCGGGATATAACAGCGCATACTGGATCGGCAGTTTCATATCCGGCACACCGAGCTGCGCAATGATCGCGCCGTCCACAAACTGCACCATGGAATGAATGATGCTCTGCGGGTGGATCACGACCTGAATCTGATCCAGCCTTGCGCCAAACAGCCATTTGGCTTCCATGACTTCCAATCCCTTATTGACAAGCGTCGCCGAATCGACGGTGATTTTCCTCCCCATCGACCAATTGGGGTGACGCAGGGCGTCGTCCACCGTCATTCCCTTCAGTTCCTCTCTGCTTCTGCCGCGGAACGGTCCGCCGGAAGCCGTGAGAAGGATCTTCTCGAAACTGCCATGGTCCTCACCGTGTAACGACTGGAAGATCGCACTGTGTTCCGAATCGACAGGCAGTATGGATACGCCGTGTTTTGACGCCAACGGCATAATGAGATGTCCTGCGGTCACCAGCGTTTCCTTGTTCGCAAGCGCGATATCCTTCCCTGCTTCGATTGCCGCGATTGTCGGTCTGATTCCGATCATCCCGACCATGGATGTTACCGCAATCTCCGTATCGGGAAACGTTGCCGCTTCCAGCAGCCCCTCCATGCCGGATACGACCGTCACATCCAGATCGGCAACACGGGATTTCAGTTCCGTCGCCGCCGTTTCTTCATAAACGGCACAGAGTTTCGGAGAAAAATCTCGAATCTGTTTCTCCGCCAGATCGATATTACGCAGCAGTGCGATCGCCGAAACATTCAGATCGGGATGCTTTGAAACGATTTCAAGTGTCTGCGTTCCGATCGAACCCGTGCTACCCAGAATAGCAATATTTTTCAACTGAACTCTCCTTTTATCCGCTCACCTGAATCACGAAAATCAACAGAAAATACAACATCGGCGCGGTAAAGATAACGCTGTCGAAACGATCCAAAATCCCGCCGTGTCCGGGAATCAAATATCCGTAGTCTTTGATTTCGTGGTTCCGCTTGATTGCGGATGCACTAAGATCACCAATCTGAGATACAACGGCGCCGATCACACAGACAAGCGGGAATTCCCAGAGGGAGTGCGGGATCTTATCCTGCAACAGAAAATAGGAAAACAGGAAGCCCGCAAGCGCCGTGCCGACCACACCGCCGATCGCTCCTTCAATGGACTTCTTTGGGCTTAAATTCGGCGCCAGTTTGTGCTTCCCAAACGCCATTCCCGTGAAATAGGCAAAGGTATCGCAGACCCAGGACACAATATAGACCAGCCAAATCATCAAATGTCCCTGATCCAGCATTCGGATGTAATAGAGAAAACTGAGCATCAGCGGAGCATAGAGAAAACCGAAAACGCCGTAGGCGATTTCCGTCGCGCGATACCGCGGAAAGGTGAACACAAACACGCCCATCGCCAGAACAATTTCACACACAATAAAAAACACCTGAATCCTGGTATCCGTTGAGAAATAGACCGAAACATAATAAGCCGCGGTGAAAAGATAACCGACAAAGGACAACGGATCGATCCTGCGGCCGTCCCGCAAAATGCCGACCGCCCGATAGAATTCATAAATGCCGATCAGCGAAAATACGAACAAAACGGAAAGCAGCGCCATGCCGCCGAAATAATTACAGATTGTCGTGAGCAACAGCAGAAAAATTCCGCTGATCACCCTTGTCAGCATATTTTTATTCATCCTTTACGCCCCCGTATCTTCTGTCTCTGCGCGCATAGGCGTCGATTGCTTTTTCCAGTTCCTCCACGTTGAAATCCGGCCAATGTACCTGCGTAAAATAGAATTCACTGTAGGCAAGCTGCCAGAGCAGGAAGTTGGACAGTCGCTGCTCTCCGGAAGTACGAATGAGCAGATCCGGATCCGGAATCCCCGCGGTATCCAGATAAGCGGCAAAATCATCCTCCGTAAGCGTTTTCTTTGCAAGCAGACCCTGCTCTTTGTCTTCGATGAGCCGGTTCACTGCGCCAAGAATTTCGTGTCTGCTCCCATAATTCAACGCCACCTGAAAATGAAGCCCCGTATAATGCTTCGTCGCCTCTTCCAACTGCGCGATCCGTTCTCTCAAATCCGCATCCAGACCGCCCTTATCTCCGATCACCTTAACAACCATCCGGTTCTTCTAGATC
>CAZNCH010000034.1:0-22915 GCA_964571555.1 uncultured Lachnospiraceae bacterium
CGTACACTCTTTCCCTACACGACGCTCTTCCGATCTGGCATCCTGTACAACAGAAACCGCATAAGCCGGATTACCGAAACTTTGTTCATAATTTGCCGGCAGCACATCCTCATAGAGTTTCCGGTTCAGCGTCTGCAGTTCGACCAGGGACAGTTCCCGCAGTTTCCCGCTGCAGACGGTTTCGTAGGTATCCTGCAGCAGACCGATGAACGCCGCGATTTTTACAAAATAATCCCCGAAGGGGGCTCTTACGATATCTTCATGCGGGATCTCTTTGATCCGCTTCGTTGACAATTCGAATCGTTCCGAATACATGCGGTCTATATTCCTTTCGTTCCCCAGAGAATGAGCCAGCCCCAGATCAGAAGCAGGACGCCGTTCATCGACAGTCCCGTCGTCGGCATCCAGCGGAACACATCCCGCTCTCTCAAACCGATGATCCCGGCAATCATTCCGATCAGATTTCCGAGCGCCGCAAACATTGCCGCCGCACCCATCCGCTCCGTAACCTCCCCTGCGTTCACATAGGAAATCATAATGCACAGGATCAGCGCCGTCAGGGAAACCATCGCAACGGAAACCGAAATGATTCCGTTCTCGGAGTGGTGCTTCGTGGTGAACATGAAACTTGTTTTCTTTTTGATCTGTTTCGGTCGTTTTGCTCTTGGCATTTTATTGCTTCACGCCGTATTCCGCGTAATATCGGTCAATGGCAGCCTTGATCCCGTCGTCGATCAGGAGCTGTCCGTTCAAAGGTTTGTTGTACAGGGTTTCCACCACTTCTTCCATCGAAACAATAGCGTCCGCCGGAAAGCCGAACTTCTCACGAATCTCATCGAGCGCGCTCATACTGCCGCCCAACCCGACTTCACAGCGGTTCAGGGACACCATGAGACCCACGATCTCGACGTCCGCCTGCGCCTTGAGGATCGGCACGGTCTCTTCCATGGATTTGCCGGAAGTTGTGACGTCCTCGATCATCATGACACGATCCTTCCCCTGCAGTTTCGAACCTAAGAGAATGCCGGTATCGCCGTGATCCTTGACCTCTTTGCGATTGGAGCAGTATCGGATCTCTTTGCCGTAGATTTCACTGATTGCCATGGTCGTTGCCACCGCCAGAGGAATGCCCTTGTAGGCGGGACCGAACAGCACGTCGAACTCCAAACCGAAGGTGTCATGAATTGCGCGCGCGTAAAACTGTGCAAGTTTTCTTAACTGGCCCCCCGTCACATAAGCTCCGGCATTCATAAAAAAAGGAGATTTACGACCGCTCTTAAGTGTAAACTCCCCGAATTTCAGCACACCGGAATCCACCATGAATTCAATAAATTCCTGCTTATATTGCTCCATTCTCTGCTCCTATCGGAAATACATATTTTAACCAATAAATTCTATCATAAAATACGCATCGGTTCAATCATGTTATGGAAACACCGCAACAATTCAGCGATCCTGCGAAGAACGCTCCCGCATCCACCGTTGACAAAGTGACATTCCGAGTGCGATAATGAAAAAGCGACTATTCGCAAATTGCTATATTATTAAGGAAACAAGACCTTGATCGAATTATGTAATGTGACGAAAACTTTCCATACGCTGGACGGTGATCTTGAAGCTGTCAACGGGGTGACGCTCACCATCAACAAGGGCGACATCTATGGCATCATCGGACTCTCCGGCGCCGGCAAGTCCACGTTGGTACGGTGCATCAACTTTCTCGAAGTTCCGACCGACGGGGAAGTGAAGTTCAAAGGCGTTTCTCTGGCATCCCTTTCCAAGAAAGAATTGCTGAAGACGAGACGCTCCATTTCCATGATTTTTCAGGGTTTCAATTTGCTTGCACAACGCAATGTGCTGCGGAATGTCTGCTATCCTTTGGAGATTGCGGGTGTGTCCAGAGCGCAGGCGGAAGCCAAAGCGATCTCGCTCCTTGAGGTTGTAGGATTGCAGGATAAGATGAAAGCCTATCCGGCGCAACTCTCCGGCGGACAGAAACAGCGCGTCGCCATTGCCAGAGCGCTTGCATCGGATCCCGAAGTGCTGCTTTGCGATGAAGCCACCAGCGCGCTCGATCCCAATACGACAAGGTCGATTCTGCATCTGCTGCAGGAAATCAATCAGACCATGGGCGTCACGATCGTGGTCATCACACACGAAATGAAGATCGTCGAGAAGATCTGCAATCGGGTAGCGGTGCTCTCACACGGACAGGTGCGGGAAGAAGGATTCGTCAGCGACGTCTTCATTTCGCCGAAATCGGAAATCGCCAGAGAACTGATCCTGCCGAAATCCGCAACCGTTTCCGAAATGAAGGCGGGTCAGATGATCCGCATCATCTTCGACGGACAGACCAGCGACGAGCCGTTTATCTCGAATCTGTCGATCCAGTGTTCCGCCGCCGTCTGCATCATGGGCGCCAACACAGAGGACATCGGCGGCAAGGCGTACGGTCAGATGCTCTTGCGTCTCCCCGAAGACGAAGCAGCCAGAGCCCGCATCTTCCGCTACATGGAGGAACGCGGTGTGAAATATGAGGAGGTGAATGACTGATGGATTATATGATGTATCGTAACGCCATTCTCTCCACTCTGAAGGTTACGCTTTTCAGTTTCGGCATCTCTTATCTCCTGGGCATGCCGCTCGGCGTCCTTCTCTACGGAACCGCTTCCGGAAGCATTTTTCCGAACAGACCCTTATGCGCGGTTCTGGATGTCATAGTCAACATCATACGGTCGATTCCGTTTATTATTTTACTCGTCATGATACAGCCGCTTGCTAAGATCGTGGTAGGTAGCAAAATCGGCGATAATGCCTTTATCTTTTATCTGATTGTCGCTTCGTTCCCTTACGTGGCACGTATGATCGAATCTTCCTTAAGAGAAGTCGATCAGGGCGTCATTGAAGCCGCCCAGTCCATGGGCTCGAACCACTGGCAGTTGGTTACCAAGGTCATCATCCCCGAAGCGAAACCATCACTGATCATAGGTGCGGCGATCGCGATTACAACGATCCTGGGATACACACCTATGGCCTACCTCATCGCAGGAAGCGGCTTACTCGGACAACTCGCGATTCAATACGGACTCTACCGCTTTGACTCGAAGATTATGTATATTTCGTCACTGCTTCTGATCATCCTTGTTCAGATCATGCAGGTTGTTTTCAATTACTTTGCACGCAAGACGGATAAGCGAATCAGAAGTTGAATCTGATTTGTAAATTGCTTATCACCGTACCGACCGCCCGTCAACGGCGGGCGTTGGGAAATAGAAGGGAGAACATTATGAAAAAAAGATTATTTGCAACCATCGTAGCAGCGCTTACATTATGCGCGCTTACAGCCTGCGGCGCAGGCAAGGATGACAACACCATCGTGGTAGCGGCTTCCTCCACGCCGCATGCGGAAATTTTAGAGCAGTGCGTTCCGATTCTGGCGGAGCAGGGATATACCCTGGAAATCAAGGTAATGGATGATTATATCATCCCGAACACCTCAACCGAGAGCGGAGACGTGGATGCAAACTATTTCCAGCATCAGCCCTATCTGGACGACTTCAATGCCAGCAACGGCACACACCTTGTTACCGTTTGCAAAGTACATTACGAGCCGTTCGGCATCTATGCAGGCACCTGTGCATCTCTGGATGAAATTGGAGACGGCGCTGCCATCGCGGTTCCGAATGACACCACCAACGAAGCCCGCGCGCTTCTGCTGCTCGAAGACAACGGCATCATCAAATTAAAAGACGGCGTCGGGCTGACCGCAACCAAGAACGATATCGTTGAGAATCCGAAGAATGTTGACATTCTCGAAATGGAAGCAGCGCTGGTTCCCAACCAGCTCGACGAAGTGGCAGTTGCAGTTATCAACGGCAACTACGCGCTCGACGCGGGTCTGAAAGTATCCGACGCGCTGGCAGCCGAGAAAGCGGAATCCGAAGCGGCGCAGACCTATGCGAACATCCTCGTAGTCAGAGAAGGCAACGAAAATGAGGTCAAGGTACAGGCGCTCTCCAAAGTCCTCACTTCCGACGCCATCAGAGATTATATCAACAACACCTACAACGGTTCCGTCGTTCCGATCTTCTGATCCGACCGCACAGAACCGCAGAAAAGCCCGATCCGGCTCATCCGGATCGGGCCTTTCTATCCCTGTTCGCAATTCGCCCCTGTTCCCTTAAACCTCAAACATCTGCACGATGCGCTTCAACTCCTCGACACGTTCCGCCGTATCATTGGTCAGATCCATATTGTCGCTCGTCGCGGCAACGACATCCGCCGTCTTGTTCGCCACATCCGAAACACCGATCGACGTATTGGAAATCGTACTCTGAATCTCCGTAACATTGCCGGCAACCTTCTGAATGGAATCATTCAATCCGTCCATATCGCCGGAAATCTCCAACATACACTTCTTGAACAGCTCCGCATCCTGCCTGTACTGATCGCCGATCCGATTAAAACCGTCGTAATCCGCAAGCACGTTTTCTTCCAGAAAACGCATGGTGCCCTCAATGGTGGTACGAATATTATCCACTGCCGCATTCACCTCGGTGATGATCTCATCGATCGCGCCGACGGTATCCTTGGAACGTTTCGCCAGATTGCTGATCTCGGTCGCAACGACCGAGAATCCCTTGCCGGCTTCCCCTGCCCTTGCCGCCTCAATGGAAGCATTCAGCGACAGCAGACTCGTCTGATCAGAAATCTCACTGATCGCACCGGTCAGTTCGTCGATCTTGGAAACCGCCTTCAGTTCCTCCATCGCATTCTCCGTCTTCACGCGGACCTGTTCATAGACGCCCTTCGTTCGATCGATCGCATCCTGCGTGGTCTGCTGCAGATTATCGGCTCTTGACGAAATCTCGTCCGAAAGCGCACTGTTCTCCTCCGTCTGCTGCTTGATTTCAAGCGACTGCGCACGCATCTCATCCATGTGTTCGGAAATGCTCGTCGTCATGTTGGAAATCTGCTCGGTGCTCGCCGCCAGTTCCTGCGTCGTTGCGGAATTATCAGTGCAGAGCACATGAATCTGATTGCTGGACTGCTCCACGCGTTCCATATTCTGCTCGATATTCTCGTTCGCGGAATCGATTTTTCCGACCGCTTCCGTGAGACTGTCGCTCATCTTCTTCACGGCACGTCCGATCTGTCCGGCTTCGTCTCCGCGCTTGCAGAGTTTGTCCATTTCCTTCGGCAGCTTCAGCTTTAAGCTTGCGGTATCGTTGATCACGCCCGTTACCTGTTTCAGCGGCTTCGTGAACCGAATGACAACGAAACAGCAGAGCAACACTGCAACAACCAGAATCGCCAGCCCCAAAAGAATCGCGTTTCTGATCAGAACATTGACGTCATCCATCAGTTCCTCGCCATGCGCGCTCATCACGATAATGGTCTTGTTTGTAGTGATGTAGAAACTGCAATACTTCGTGATGCCGTCCTCTTTGAACTCGGCGCACAAACTCTCCGGCGTATGTCCCTTGGCAATCCCTGCGATCACCTCGGTCAGAATCTTCACCTTATTCGGCTTCATCTCCTGCGACGGATCCGGATGATATGCAATGACGCCCGATTTGTTGATCACATAGCAGAAGGAAGAAGGAACGCCTTCCAGTTTCACGTCTTTCAGTACCTTCTCGTATTCTTCGCGCGGAAGTCCCTTGGTCGCCTTCGCTTCCACCTCGATCTTATCGATGGCGGAACCGTAGGAAGTCACAAGGTTCAGCATCTTTCCGTAAGCAGAGTCAACGACCAGTCCTTTGGAATGACGCACCATGACGAAAGAAGTCAACGCAACGGCGGCAACAATACTGACCACCACAAGGATCGTGGTCTTGGCAAAAATATTGTTGAACTTGCTGTTCTTCTGTAGTTTCTTCGCCCGCTTCTCCTCTCTCTTCCGCTTCTTCAGCGCCGCTTTCGGCACCTTTGCAGCAGTCTGCGCAGCCGTCGCCTCTGCCGCCCCTTCCCTTAAATTCTCAGAATTCATGATAACCTCCCTTTGTATCACATATTCTAAAATACATCACTATTATAACAGAAAGCCGCCTGAAATTAAAGACCGCATCACGGGATCGGACTCCGATTTCCCACGAAAAAACTTAAAAAATAGAAGTTGACAGGTGAAAATCATCATGTTATATTTACTACGGCAGGCGTAGTACGACAGGTATAGCAACGACAGTCGAAGTACTTTCTGAAACGCCGACGGAATACCGACCGCCGCGGAAATGTTTTCACGGAAAGAAACGCCGGCGGCGGCAGCGAACCGAAGATACCGCGCAATATCTCCGGTTCCGAAAACAGAAAAGGAACGCCGGTAAGACGGCTTCCGGAAAGGAATCAAATGATAGAGATCAGCAGTGACGTGATTCGCGGATACAATGATACGATGATCCTGTTTCTGCTGCTGCGGGAGCCATCCTACGGGTATGAACTTTCCAAGCAGATCAGGGCGCTGTCCGAGAACAAGTACATTATCAAAGAAACAACCCTCTACTCCGCCTTCACCAGAATGGAGAGAAACGGTTATATCACCTCTTTCATGCAGGAAGCGGAGGGCACGGGCAAAAGGCGAACCTATTACCGGATCACCGATCAAGGTCGTGCTTACTATCACAGCAAATGCGAGGAGTGGACGCTCACCAAGGAAGTGATTGAGAAATTTATCTCCGGAAAGGAAAACGAGAATGGAAACAATTAGAAACTATCTGGATACCATGTTTGCGAATCTTCCGAATACGGCAGCATCCCGCAAGGCAAAAGGGGAACTTCTGCAAATGATGGAAGATAAATACAATGAATTGATGGACGCGGGCAAATCGGAGAACGAAGCCGTCGGTACCGTGATTGCCGAATTCGGCAATCTGTCGGATTTGGCGGAGGTACTCGGCGTGGAAGATGAGATCAACACCGCCGCCGAAACTGTTGAAAGCGCTGTCTCTGCGCGCATCCTGACCGTACAGGAAACCGAAAGTTACGCCAAAGCAAGATCCGAAGCCGCCCTGCGTTTAAGTCTCGGCTGCGCGACCGGCATTCTGGCGTTATTATTTCCGATTCTCTTTGAGGTCTTCCTGCCGCATCTGGAATTCGTCGGAGTACTGCTCTTTCTGCTCCTGAGTGCTGCGGGCGTGGTCTCTATCGTGATGGCACCGACGATCATGAAGCCCTTTCTCTACATAAAAAACGAGGTCTGTACCCTAAGCATGGACGCAACCAAGCAGGTCGCAAACGCCAGAGAAAGTTACAGCCGGAATCATTTGGTGATGCTGACCGTCGGCGTTCTGCTCTGCACTGTCTGCTGGATTCCGAGCGCGATCATCTCCAATACCCTGCCAAGCTACGACAATCTCTGTGCCGCATTGCTCCTTATCATACTTGCCGTCGGCGTTCTGCTGATTGTGAACTGCTCCTATACCATGGAAGGCTATAACACGCTTCTGAAACTGAACGGAATCGACAACTTCAAGGCGCAGTACGAGCCCGAAGATCTTAAGAATTATCAATACCGCAGTCAGGCGGCGGAATTCTGGATGTCCGTTTACTGGCCGACAATGGTCTGCTTCTATCTGATCATAAGTTTTCTCACGTTCCGCTGGGAGCTGACCTGGGTCATCTGGCCTGTGGCAGGCGTGCTCTACAGACCGCTGAACAAGCTGCTGCGAGAAAAGAACTGAAAAGAGGGAATAGAGGATGGAATACGAAAGGATTAAATTATGAAAAAACTGAAAACACTCTATATTATATTGATTTTTATCATTACTGCGATTGTAATCGGCGTTGCGCTGGGGGTACGGTTAAATAACTTCGTCCTTCCCTACGCGGGGAAACATCTGCACCGCTATCTCAGTGCGAAAGACATGGTCTCCGACTCCGTATCACTCAGCGCTTTCCAAAACATCGATCTTGACATGAACATGGTGAATCTCAAACTGAAAGAGGGCGAGGAGTTCCGCGCGGAATATAACTTCCCAAAGAGCATCGCGCCGAGCTTTGAAGTGAAAGACGATACGCTCTACATCGAACAGCACGGGGATTACATCAGATTCAACAATACCCGGCAGGACGATTTCCAGCTCACGCTGATCGTTCCGAAAGGAACCGCGCTCGATGAACTTCGGATCGATGTCGACGCCGGAAACGTGAAGCTTTCCGACTTCAATCTCAACACGCTCAATATCGAAGCGGACGCCGCCAATATTGACTTGAGCGACATCACTGCGAACCATACCAAACTGGAAGCGGATGCCGGAAACATCGAAACGAATCAATGTTCACTCGGCGGCCTGACGGTCGAAACGGACGCCGGTCGTGTCAAGATGCGTAAACTGACGGCGCGGAACTTGAAGGTCGGCACAGATATCGGAGCGATCAAACTGAATCAGGTCACTTTTCAGGACGGCGAACTCTCCTCCTCGATGGGTGCAATCGACCTGACCGGCGAATTCGAAAGTCTCAGAGCCAAATGCGACCTCGGATCCATCTCCATTGATTCCGATGCGGTGGAAAACGCCGACCTCGACCTCGAAGTCAGCCTTGGGTCGATTCGGATCAACGGAAAGAATGTGAGCGGAACCCGCTACCGGAACTGATTCGGCGTAGGAGTTCATTCCGCCTTGAATTGGTATTGAGGAATATGATACTTTAGAGGAAGGAATGAGCGAAGAACTCTGTGGTGCATAGTTACATTCGGAAGCAGGATTTTAATAGAAAAGATCGTAGAAATCATATGATTGGTTCTGCCGAAAAGGGGGATGAACAAAAATTGAAAGGAAGGGGAATCGCATGAAAGATTTTTGGAGAGAGAGTCTGAGTTATTTTGGCATATATCGGGAATTACGGAAGGCAAAGCATATCTTTGAACCTGAAAAGGTTTGTTACGGCGATGATACGAATCAGTATTTTTATTATTATGAGCCTTCTGAAACGGTCTCGCATAAGGTAATCGTATGGATTCACGGAGGCGGGTGGAATGCCGGAACTCCAAAGGACTTCGATTATGTGGGGCAGCATATTGCAGGTGCCGGATACAGATTTTTGTCATTGGGATATCGATTATCACCGAAAAACAAATACCCTGCCCAAATAGAAGATGTATGTAACGCATATAATCGTGCGATTCGGTTTTTGGAAGAAAAGAATGTTGATCATTCACAGATCATCCTATGCGGACCAAGTGCCGGCGCTCATTTATCATCCATCCTTACCTATGGCAAGGATGTTCAGGATACCTATCGCGTAGACATATCTCATGTCATTGGATATGTGGGTTGGGGAGGACCCTATTGCTTTAACGAAAAAGCCTCGCTGACATTACGACTTCTTTTGAATCAATTGTTCGAAAAAGGCTATGACAGAAAACGGGCAGAACCGATCTCTTTGATGAGAGAAAATCACGTGCCTATGTTATTGGTTCAGAGCAGACATGACGGACTGATTGATTTTTCCTTTGCGGAGGACTTTCGAAGACGTGCAGAAGAATTGGGCATCCGGTGTGAATTATATGAGGTAACAGATCGCCTGAACACGCATTCGTGGTATACAGCAGGACTATTCTTAAAATCAAGAGAAGAAAACCGTGGACTTGATAAGTTTTTTTCATGGATAGAGAAGTTGAGCTTTTGAGTGTCCTGAATGTAAAACCGGATTTGTTCCGGATATGAAGTCATATGTTATGGGACTACATACAATCACAAAGCGAAAGTTGGTCTGCCCTCATTGCGGTGCACATAAGTATTGCAAAAAAGCGCTTACAAAATAAATTGGAATCTCATTCAGTATGTGATCAAGAAACTCGCAATATGAGATCGGCCGGATGCATCAGCCTCCGGTGCTGATAACATCGATGATGTTGTACTCCGAGCGGCAGCCGGTTTTGAAGCGGATCGCCCAGTCGGAGAGACCGGAGGTGACGATGAAAGTCGTGTCTCCGCGTTTCTCAAGGCCGTAAATCAGGTCGTTGCTGCTCACCAGTTTCATGATCGGCGCCAACGGGAGGAACTGCCCGCCGTGCGTATGTCCCGACAGCACCAGATCCGCTCCCGCCGCTTCCTCCGCCGCATAGTCGCTCGGCTGATGATCCAATACAACCGTAAATTTTTCCGGCGCAAGATCCCGCATCAGCGCATCCATCTCCCTGCGCGTCGAAACGCCGTAGCCTGCATCTTCCCTGCCGATGAGATAGAATCTGTCGTCAATCAGAACGGTTTCGTCCGCAAGCACGATAACGCCGTTCTTCTCCAACTCCGCAACCAGCTCTTCCCCGCTGTAGCCGCGCGCGGAACGCTCCTGCGAATAGAAACACAAGCATCACTATGAGCCAAAATATCATCTGTCAATACGCCTCAATTACAACAGTCCCACACCTTCGGCGATATCCTTTTGCATCTCTATCACCGCCTGCCGCGCCGCTTCCGCGTAGCCTGCGGGTGTGAAGCGTGCATATTTCTCCTGCTGATAAGCGGCTATGATCCCACGGGAACTGTTGACGATCGCACCGAGTCCGTCGGCATTGAAAAACGGTTTCAGATCCGATCCCTTTCCGCCCTGCGCACCGTAGCCCGGTACCAGAATATAAGTCTTCGGCATCAGTTCTCTTAAGATTCGTCCCATTTCCGGATAGGTGGCACCGACTACGGCGCCGACGTAACTGTAATCTTCCCCCATACAGTCCTCCCCCCAGGTTCTCACCTTCTCTCCGACCACCTCATAGAGCGGACGGTTCCCTGCATCCGCAATCAGACGATCCTGGAATTCTCCGCTGCTGAGATTCGAAGTCTTCACCAGAACAAAGATCCCCTTTTTCTCTTCCTTACAAACCTTGAGAAACGGATTCACGCCGTCGCTTCCGAGATAGGGATTCACGGTGGCGAAATCCTCATCGAAGCCCGCATACCGCTTCGAACCGACACTCACCTTGCCGAGATGTCCGAGCGCATAGGCTTCCGAGGTGGAACCGATGTCGCCTCTCTTAATGTCGCCGATCACCACCAGGCCCTTTTCATGCGCATAATCCACCGTCTTCTTATAAGCAATCAGACCTTCCGGACCAAACTGCTCGTACATCGCAATCTGAGGCTTCACCGCAGGCACCAGATCGCAGATCGCATCGATGATGCCGCAGTTATATTCATAAATCGCAGCGCCCGCTCCCTGCAAGGTCTCACCGTACTCTGCAAACGCCCGCTTCTGAATCTGCTCCGGCACATATTGCAGCATCGGATCCAGACCGACCGCGATAGGGGCGTTTGTCTTCCGAATCTTCTCTATCAGTTGATTGATCATAGTATCTCTCCTTCCTAAAAAACAGCCGTCCGGACGAATCCGGACGGCTCTGCATCGATTTTCCTATACGAGAATACCCGCATGCTCCTCCGCATATTTCTTGATATTGGAAGCATTGACATATTTCTCATAGGCGTCGCCGTTGACCACAACCAGCGTCGGCGCCTGCATGATGCCGTATTTCTGCGCCAGTTCGATATTCTCTTCCGCATCAATCAGAATATACTGCTCATCCTGCAAATAACTCTTTGCGAGCTTGCAGTTCGGACAGGTCTTCGTCGTAAACAGATACTTCACATCCTCTGCCGGCTCTACACTGATCTTCGCATCCTCGTCATGTCCGGACAGCGTCACCACGGAAGCAGTGGAACGCTTCATGCTTGATTTGTCCAGATCGTAGACCAGTCTGTTCTTATATTCCTGAGACTTACCGTCGTTCCAGTTCTGCACCGGTCTGTAATAACCCGTGATTCTGCTGTAAACCTCCGTCACAGCGCCGCAGTGCGGACACACCTTCTGCTCGCCTGCCAGATAACCGTGCTCCCGGCAAACGGAATACGTCGGAGACATCGTATAGTATGGAAGTTTATAATTCTCTGCAATCTTACGAACCAGAGACGCTGCGGAATTCCAACTCGGAAGCTTCTCGCCGAGGAACGCGTGGAATACGGTACCGCTGGTATATAAGGTCTGCAAATCATCCTGAATATCCAGTGCGTCGAAAATGTCCGCGGTATAGTCCACCGGAAGGTGGGAACTGTTGGTATAGTACGGCGTATCGCCCGCCGCGCCCGCGGTCTTGATGTTGGGCCAACGCTTTCTGTCGTGCTTCGCAAGACGGTATGCGGTAGACTCCGCCGGCGTCGCCTCGAGATTATAGAGGTCGCCGTACATCTCCTGGTAATCGGACAGGCGATTCCGCATGTGATTCAGAACCTCTTTGGTGAAGTCCTGGGTATGCTTGTCCGTCATATCGGCACGCAGCCAGTTTGCATTCAGACCCACTTCGTTCATTCCGACCAGACCGATCGTCGAGAAATGGTTGTCGAAGTTGCCGAGGTATCTCTTGGTATAAGGATACAGCCCTTCCTCCAGCAGTTTGGTGATGATGGTTCTCTTCACTTTCAGGCTGCGTGCGGCAATATCCATCATACGGTTCAGTCTGGCGAAGAAATCGTCCTTGCTGCTTGCAAGATAAGCAATCCGCGGCATATTGATGGTCACGACGCCGACAGAACCCGTGCTCTCGCCGGAGCCAAAGAAACCACCTGTTTTCTTACGGAGCTCTCTTAAGTCAAGACGCAGTCTGCAACACATGGAACGAACATCCGAAGGCTCCATGTCGGAATTGATATAGTTGCTGAAATACGGGGTTCCGTACTTACTCGTCATTTCAAATAACAGGCGGTTGTTCTCCGTATCGGACCAATCAAAATCTCTTGTGATGGAATAGGTCGGAATCGGATACTGGAACCCTCTGCCGTTGGCGTCGCCCTCGATCATGGTCTCGATAAACGCCTTGTTGATCATATCCATTTCCTGCTTACAGTCCTTGTACTTGAAATCCATCTCCTCTCCGCCGACAATGGCAGGGAGTTCCGCAAGGTCATTCGGAACCGTCCAGTCAAGCGTAATATTGGAAAACGGTGCCTGCGTTCCCCAGCGGCTCGGTGTATTCACACCGTAAATAAAGGATTCGATGCACTTCTTCACATCTCTGTAGGTTAGCTTGTCCGCCTTCACAAAGGGCGCAAGATAAGTGTCGAAAGACGAGAACGCCTGCGCGCCCGCCCACTCGTTCTGCATAATTCCCAGGAAATTCACCATCTGGTTGCACAGAACGGACAAATGGGACGCCGGTGCGGATGTGATCTTGCCCGGAATGCCGCCCAAACCTGCCTGGATGAGCTGCTTCAAGGACCAGCCCGCGCAATAACCGGTCAGCATGGACAGGTCGTGAATATGAAGATCCGCATTGCGGTGCGCTTCCGCGATCTCCTCGTCATAAATCTCACTGAGCCAGTAATTCGCGGTCACAGCGCCGGAATTGCTCAGGATCAGACCGCCGACGGAATAGGTAACCGTAGAGTTCTCTTTCACTCTCCAGTCTTCCACCTTCACGTAACTGTTCACAACATCCTTGTAATCCAGGATGGTGGACTTCATGTTACGAATCTTCTCCCTCTGCTTACGATAGAGAATATATGCCTTCGCAACTTCCGTATAGCCCGCCTGTTCGAGAACGGTCTCAACACTGTCCTGGATATCCTCCACATGAACCATGTTGTCCTTCATCTTGCTCTGGAAATCAGCCGTAACACGTAAAGCCAGAAGGTCAATCATATCGTTGTTGTACTGCTTCTCACAGGCAACAAACGCTTTCATAATCGCATCATTGATCTTGGTCAGATTGAACTCCGCGATCTCCCCGTCACGTTTTACTACACTAAACATCAGAAAAACTCCCTTCCCTCTATTCAAAATCGTTTATTTGAGCGGAACACCCCTTGGGTCTGGCTCACTGAAATCAGTATAGCATTCCGAAATCATAAAAGTCAACAGCAAATACTATATCTTGTGTTATTTATTGAAAAGCCACCGGATATCTTGTGGTCACCCGTTTTCGACCGCAAGACCGGTCAACGGGTCTTCAAGAACTCATATTCCCGCTGTGCGACCTCATCTTCGGGATAAGCCTTCAGATATTCCTGCATCAGCACCGCCGCCTTTTTGAAATCGAGCAGGAACTCATAGGCGACAATCTCATTGAACCGCAGGCTCTGCTCGTATTCCGGACGCTTCGTCGCCAATCCCGCCTGGAACGCCGCAAGCGCCCCCTCGTAATCTTCCAGTTCCAATCGAAGGAGTCCCAGCCTTTCGAAAATCTCCGTTTCCCCCGGATGCTCGTTCAAATACCCGACATAGAGCGAAGCCGCATAATTCCTGTCTCCGAGCGCTTCGTAGGTCTTGCCCAGATAGAGGATGAGATCCTTGGTGTCCTTTTGATTCTTCTTCGCGCGGAAGGTCTCAAACGCATCTCTGGCATTCTCATATTCCCCGACATAGTAATCGAGCACGCCTTTCTGGTACTCGTTCTTCTTGTATTCCGTATTTCGCGCTCTCTGCACATAAGACTTGCCGTTCTCTTCGTAGCCCGCATCCGTTAAATCCTTGCAGATGGCAATATAGAGGTCATAATTCGTCGGATCCAGGACGATCGCCCTGTCGAAATCATCCATCGCGGATAACTTATCTTCCATGTACAGACTGACCTTGCCCCGAAGATAACAGGCGTTCCCGTCCTTTTCATTCATTGCAAGAATGGCGGTGTAGGTCCGGTAAGCATCCTCGTAATCGCCGTTTTTCACCTGCGCAACCGCCAGATAGTAGGAAATATCATATTCGATCTTCCGAACCCGACCGCTCGACTCCTGCAGCGCATTCGTAAACGCTTCGATCGCTTCCTTGTACTTCGTCAGTCCCAGATTCGCCATGCCGAGTCCGCGATATGCCACCTGCGCGTCTTCTTCCGCCGAAATCGCAGCCGCATAATATCCCGCCGCGGCAGCATAATCCAGGTTTCCCAGCGCTTCGTCTCCCATTTCGATATTTGTTTTTGCAGTTTCCTCTTTGCATCCCGCAAGCAGCAGCATTGCGGCAATCAGCAGAATCCACGGTCCGAACCTTTTCATCTTCTCCCCTTATCGTTTCCTCTGTAAAATCATCCCTCGCATTATGACATCAATTATAGCACGAATACGCCATGATTTTCATAGAAAATTTCCGTCACCTGTGATAGAATGAATGCAGTTTATGCAAACCGGACACCCGAAGAAAAGGAGTGGTACCCGCATGGAGGAAACGGCGCGCATCCCAGCAAAAGGGCTGAATACCTTTCACTTAAAACTGATTGCATGCCTGAGCATGCTCATTGATCATATCGGTGCTGTGATCCTGAAACCCTACAATGATTCCCATCTGGAATTCATCGGCTATGATGCGATGCGCTGTTTGGATCGCTGGTACGAAGCCTGCCGCGTTGTCGGCCGGATCGCCTTTCCGCTGTTCTGCTTCCTGCTCGTGCAGGGCTTCTTCTATACCCGAAGCCGCCTGCAATATGCGCTTCGGCTGACGCTGTTCGCTCTGCTCTCCGAACTTCCTTTCGACCTTGCGCTTCATCAGCAGTTCCCCTGTTGGGAACGCCAGAACGTCTTCCTGACGCTGCTCATTTCGTTCCTCACGATCTGGGCGCTTGCTCGTATCAAAGAGTGCGAATTGACGGTTCTCCCGCAAGGCTTGGGAATGAGCGCCGTCATCGCTCTGGGCGCATCCCTTGCTTACCTTGCCGGAACCGACTACAGTTTCAAGGGCGTACTCATGATCTGCGCGCTCTATCTGCTCTATCCGCTGTTTCAGACCGATCGAACCGCCTATGTCTGCAGCGGCGGCGCACTGTTTTGCTGGGAATGGGCGGACAGGCTTTCGCGCATCACCGCTTCTTTCAGCCTGCTGTTGCTTCTGCTCTATAACGGTGAAAAAGGCAGAAGCCTCAAATGGGTCTTCTACCTCTTCTATCCCTTACACCTGTTATTGTTGTACTTCATCGGCAGACAACTGCTCTGATCCCCCTATCTGCCGCCGACCGCTTTCAGAGCCGGCTACATTCCGTATTTCTCTGCCAGTTCGCGCGAGAATTTCAGCGCACCCTTTTCATTCAGATGCGACGCATCCCCGAAATATGCATTGGCATAGCAGGGAATTTCCTGCTCCGCGAAGCAGTCCGGATACAGATCCGAAATCGAACGCATGAAGAATCCGTAAGACTTCACGTAATTCTCATGCAGCGCCGCATGGCTCGCTTCATTCATCGGCGCCTGCGCAATTACAACCTCGACTCCGTGATCAAGGCAGAGTGCAATCAACTTCTTCAGATACAGTGCAATCAGTTCCGAATCTCCCGATTCCCGCAGATCTTCATAATGCACCTCATAATTCAGATCATCGCACCCGTCCGCCGTCCCGAAAGCAGCGTAACCGCGATCTGCGGTCAGTTTGGAAAGCGCTTCCGCATTCTGCCCATAGCGTCCGATCAGACGCGCATTCATCAGCGCAGGCAAATATACCTGCGGCAAACGGAGACGATCGGATAAGGCCTCCGTGTAAATCCCGTCGGAAAACACCGCCTCACTCTTGCAGGTCCTCGCAGTATGCAGCACTTCCGCAGTCTCCGCAATGGAGAGATAATTGAAATACAGCGTGCGCTGTCTGAAATTATCTATCGTGGAGTAATGGAACGGCGCAAACACAATGACCGCGCGCTCCGGCGCAGCATGATGCGCCAGATACCGTTTCATGGTGTAATAATTCTCGATCGTCGTCGCACCGCCCATCGCCAGATTGACGCCGTTTCCCTGGAACTCGTTCGGCATCAGCGCCGACATCGCCCTCGAATCTCCGAGAATCACGAAGTCATAGTCCTCGCTCCGCGTAGTGCTCTCCCGCATCGTATAACGCCAGGACGGGTATTCCGCATCCATAAAGAAAAGGGGGCAGAACAACGTGAACAGCATCACCAGCAGGAACGGCAGCGCCGCGAGTATGCATTTTGCCAGAAATCGTGTCAGTTTCATGATTGTATCATCCTAAAAAGCAGCATATAAGAATTCCTGCGTGCTTAAATTGCACGAAAACAGGATCATTGCGATCACAAGGTAGTAGATCGCCCAGCGGATCGGCAGTTTCACGTTCCGCAGCAGGTCGCTTACCTCGCATTTCTTCTTCTCGCAGAGCAAATCAACCGCAAAGAGCAGGATGAGCGCTGCGATCACAAAGACGAGGTTGTTTACGCCCAGTCCCAATGTAAAAATCGTTCCGTCCGTCAGCGCCGTTACATAAGAACCTCTGAAAAGCCTGCCAAGAATCGAAACCGCTTCCGTCACGGACGGCGCACGGAAGAAGACCCAGGTCAGCGTAATCAAGAGGAACGTACCGACAATTTTCAATCTTCTGTATACAGCCGCAAAACGACCGGTCTGCAATTTCGTCTCCATTCCCATTTTGAGCGGTGCAAGCACTCCCGCAACGATCTGAAAAATGCCGTTCAATAATCCCCAGAGCAGGAAGGTCACATTGGCGCCGTGCCAGACGCCGCTGAGCGCGAAAACGATCAGAATGTTCAGATACCTGCGCAGCGTTCCTTTTCGGTTCCCGCCGAGCGGAATATAGAGATAATCCCGAAACCATGAAGAAAGGGAAATATGCCAGCGTCTCCAGAAATCGGCGATCGATCCCGCAAGATAGGGCTGCCTGAAATTCCGAATCAGATCAAAGCCCAGGATCTTACCGCAGCCGAGCGCAATCAGCGAATAGCCCGCGAAATCGCAGTAAATCTGGAACGAATAGGCAAACACCGCAAGCAGCACCGGCAGCCCTTCCATGGATGCATCGGAAAAGACCAGATCGGTCAATATGGTCAGTCTGGATACGATCACCATTTTCAGGAAGTAGCCAAAAAGCATGGAGGACAATCCCTCTTTGGCGCGCAGCGTATCGAAAGAATGCCCCCGTTCAAACTGCGGGAGCAAATGCTTCGCACGTTCGATGGGTCCTGCAAGAATCGTCGGAAAGAAAGAAACAAAGAGCGCATAACGCAGGAGGTTCCGCTCCGGCTTGCATTCCTTCCGGTAGCAGTCAAACAGATAGGTCGCCGACTGGAACGTATAGAAAGAAATTCCGAGGGGCAGAAGCAGTCCGGACAATGCGTCCGTATGAAAAAGTTCCAAGACATAAGCGCCGTACTTGAAGAGCGCCAGCAGTCCGAAGGTCAGAAAGAGCCCCACAAAGGCAAACCTCTTCCCCGCATAGAGCAGCCGTCCGCAGATCCATGTCACCAGCGTGGTTCCAAGCAGAAACGGCAGCGCCCACAAATCCGCGCAAGCATAGAAAACAAGATTCGCAATAAAAAGAAACGCATTGCGAAAGCGATGCGGCAGCAAAAAGTACAACAGACAAACCAACGGGAAAAAAAGTAAAAATTCCACCGAATGAAACAGCATAGGGTTCTCCCATTTCAGAAATCTTGTAATCCAAGCATGATTGTACTATAATAAAGGAACGATTTCAACAAGGACGGTGCGCGAGATGGCGGGTCAGAAAAAAGCAAGCGGGCAAAAGAATCTGAAACACGAGATCATGGAATGGATTATCGTCATAGAAGTTGCGGTGATCCTTGCCGTCATCCTGAACATGTTTCTCATCGTCAACGCCATTATCCCGTCGGCGTCCATGGAGAATACGATCATGACGGGCAGCCGGATCTTCGGCAACCGCCTCTCTTATGTCAGGCACGATCCGCAGCGCGGCGACATCGTGATTTTCAGGTATCCGGACAATGAAAAGGAACTGTTTATCAAGCGCCTGATCGGCATGCCCGGCGATACGCTGCAGATGACGGACGGCATCGTCTACATCAACGGCGAGCCGCTGGACGAACCCTATCTCGCAACCATTCCCTATGGCGATTACGGTCCGGTACTGGTGCCGGAGGACCGTTATTTCGTGATGGGCGACAACCGCAACAACTCCGCGGATTCCCGCTACTGGGAACATACCTTTGTCCAACGCGGAAAGATTCTCGGCAAGGCGGTCTTCTGCTATTTCCCTTTCTCCGAATTCGGCAGAATCGAATAATCCGCGGGCTGTACCGGCTCCGACGGACGTTTCCCTGCATGAATGTGTTCGTGCAGGGCTTTTTCGCACTGCGCGCATTTTCCCTTTTCATCCAGATAACTGTGTCCGATCTTACTGTGCAGATATTGATCCGTCGTACCGAAGAAGATCGGTTCGTCGCCGGACAAATGCAGGATATGCGTTCCGTGATGGATGGATGCATGAATGTCGTGGGACACCATGACGATCGTCATCCCCTCTTTGTTGAGCCTTAAGATCGTATCGTAAAAATCACGGGTCGCCACGGGATCAAGCGCCGCCGTCGGCTCATCCAGGAGCAGCAGACTGCCGGACGCCAGCAACGCCCGCGCAAGCAGCACACGCTTTCGCTGTCCGCCGGACAGTTCCCGAAAACTCTTTCCGGCAATCGACTCGATATGAAGTTTCTGCAGAATTTCTTCCGCTCTGCGCTTCTCCGCTCTGCGGTAGAAAGGAGAGAGACCGTGCCGGTTCAGACAGCCGAGCAACACGACCTCGCGCACGGAAGCCGGAAAATCCCGATCGATTTCCTCCAACTGCGAGACGTAGCCGATCCTGGTTCTGTCAAACGCCGGATCAAAATCTATGCTTCCGCTCTGCAGGCTTTTCAATCCCAGGATACATTTCACAAGCGTGGATTTCCCTGCGCCGTTATCCCCGACAATACACAGGAAATCGCCGTAGTCCACGGAAAAGTTCAAGTCCGAAATCACCGTCGTATTCTCATATTTAATTACCAGATTCTCACAGGTGAGCAGCGCCATAGTTCTTCCTCAAAAGATTACTATCGCTCATTGTAGCACAGTTTTATTATTTTCGATACAAGTTCGTCCCGAAATATCTATTTATTTGTTGATTGTGCTAGTGACGATGTAACGCTTTTATGGTATAATCCTTTGGTGAGTTTACCGACTCACCCCCAACCTGTGTATAATGCTTTCATAAGGAGGATACAGAACTATGAAGAAGAAATCGTTGCTTGTTCTTTTTGCAATGGTTGCTGCACTTGCATTCGCCGGATGCGGTAAAAAAGAAGCGGAAGAAACTCCCGCTGCGGATCCCGACGAACCTGTCATTCAGGTCATTACGGATCAGCCGACCATTCTGGAAGATGCAGAGGAAGAAGTCGTAGAAGAATCGCGCGAAGGAATGTATCGCAGTGAGTTAACCAACGAATGGATCGATGAAGCGCTCAAGGATCAGCGTCCGATCGCGGCAATGGTCGATAATGAAAAGACGGCGCTCCCGCACTACGGTATGACCAAAGCGGACATTGTCTATGAAATCACGAACTCCACCGCCAACGACGGCGTAACCCGTTTCATGGTCATGGTTAAGGATTGGGGCAGTATCGAACAGCTCGGTTCCATTCGAAGCGTTCGTCCCACCAATCTGCAGCTCATCCCCGAATGGAATGCGGTGATCTGCCATGACGGCGGTCCGTTCTATATTGATGATTATCTCGCGAGAGACTATGTTGAGAACTTCTCCGGAACATTCTCCCGTGTGAATAACGGCAAGTCCAGAGAATTCACCGAGTATATCTTACCCGGCGATCTCGACAAGAACTTCTCCAACAAGGGTTACTCCACGACCTACAACGAATACTATCCGGGACCGCACTATCAGTTCGCAAGTGAAAACGAGCCTGTGGAACTGCCTTCGGAACTCGGTGCAATCAGCGCGACCCATATTCAGATGCCCTTCAAGCACAACAAGCCGTTCTTCGAATACAAGGACGGGCTGTACTACTACAGCGAATATGGCAAGGCACATGTGGATCCGGGCAACAACAACGAGCAGCTTTCCTTTAAGAATCTGCTGATTCAGAATGCACGTTACGTTGTTTTCGACAAGAACGGTTACATGATGTTCCACTCCATCGACTTCGGTCGCCAGGGCTACTACGTTACGAACGGCAAGGCGATCCCGATCACCTGGTCGAAGAGCGAAGAACTGGAGCCGACGCACTACTACGACATGAACAACAACGAGATCACCATTAACACCGGTATGACCTACGTTGCGCTTGTTCCCGACGATATCTGGAGCGGCTTAACCATCGAATAACCGAGATATGACCGCAGTTTTTGCGGCAAATAGAAGCATACGAAAAGCGAGCCCTTCCGGCTCGCTTTTCGTACGCTCAAAATGCAGGAGTGACACAATTGTCAAGATCACGATAGGACGGATCACGCGCTTCACAAGATTTCTGCAAGTGCGGCGTTGCACAAATCTTTGCTCGTGCGCAAAGCGCTCGCAAATGAAATCGCAGTAAAGCAAGTAAGAGACGTCCGTGTGAGCGGACAATTTATAGTCACTCCCCTGCAGCGTCTCACTCGACTTTCGTGACCTCGTATTCCGACTCGCGCATGGTCACGATCGTCTTGCGGATATTTTCGCTGCGATAATCGGCGGAGATCATCTTCGGCTGCGAGAAATCATAAGAAAGCGTCCCGTCCGCATTCAGAACCAGATCCGTATAGCGCACCGCCGCCTGACAGGAACAACTGACGCCGTCCGCCTGAACGATCTTTGCGGAATACACAACATCCAATTCATTGAAATGATTGCCGTTTTTGCCGCGATATTCCGGTCTGACACTCTTGAAATAGATCGCGCTCTTCTGCGGCGACATCCACTCAAAGGTCGGTTTCTTGTCAATGTAAACCGGAATCAGACCGGCTTCGCAGAAAATCCTGACACCGTATTCATTCGCATCCTGAAAAGCGCTCAGACCGCGGGAAGCGGCTTCCTGCAATACCGCGGAAGAAAGTAGCGCGGCGTCGGTCAGATAGGCTCCGCTCGCTTCCACCACGAACTCCCTGACGCAGGCTTCCGACGGGGTTTCCACGACATAATTCTCCTGCAGCGCCCGCTGCGGATCGAAATACGCCTGCACGCGCAGGATGTCGCCCGTCTCATAATAATCTTTCTTCTCTGTCGGACTGAAAATCACGGTCTTTAAAAAGGAATTCTCCGAATGATTCGTAAGCTGCACACGAACCTTGGGGGAAATGCCGGTAAAAGAAACCGAAAGATCCCGAAAGAGATCCTCATCCGTCAGCACCGTCACCGTCGGCAAGCCCGAAACCGTAACGGTTTCTGCCGTATTCCTGACGTCCACACGCAGTTTCTTCGCAAGAGACGCATCGTAGGTAATCTCCATGCCGATCCGACTGCCGTTGCTTAACGCACCGTTGCTGATGATCTTAACCTGAATGCTGTCGCGGAACGCGGCATAATCTTCTTCGTCCACGGTCTGTAACTGAATCAGATCTCTTTTATAGTCCAGTTCCAACTGTTTCAACGCTTCATCAAGCAGCACCTCATCCCGAACGGGAACCGCACTGCCTTTCATGTTATAGCCTGTAAACTCCACTGAAAAATAGTCGGTCAGATCCCACCTCTCATAGGGAAGCAGCAGATGAAAAGCCAGGAAAGCAATCGCGGTAAACACAGTCAGCAAAATCACCAGAACCATAATTCTGTTTCTTCTTCTGGTTCTGCGCTCCCAACTTGTCAGTCTCTTTTTACGCATGATATTCACTCTCTATTCACAAACTTTGGATATTTTAACACCATTTGCATTTTGAAGCAAGATGTTATAAAATAACAATACTAACGCAAATTCCTGAAAGGAGTAACACTTATGGCGAATAAATTTGGTAAGTTTCTTCTGTTTTCAGCGGTCGTCGGCGCGGCAGCCGCAGGCGCATATTATTTTCTGAACCGTGAGGAAATCGAAAACGGTGAAAAGCCCGATTTCGCGAAGGATGTTGACAAATTCTTCGACAACAAAAATGGTCGCGAATATGTGGATCTGAAGAACATTGTGAGTTCCGAAGAAAAGGAAGCGCTGAAGAATGCCGTGACAGATCGGAAGAGCACACGTCTGAACTCCAGTCACTCCGCGAAATCT
>CAZNCH010000035.1:0-21859 GCA_964571555.1 uncultured Lachnospiraceae bacterium
TGAGATCAATATTCTGCAGGCGACGCTGGAAGCAATGCATGACGCGGTTATGAATTTATCGGTTCGACCCGATATATTATTAAATGATGCGGTGACGATTCCGCACCTTCCGATGCGGCAGGTTCCTATTGTCAAGGGAGATGCAAAGAGCGCATCCATTGCGGCGGCGTCCATTGTCGCCAAGGTGACGCGGGATCGAATGATGGTGGAAGCGGATCAGCTCTATCCAGGCTACGGGTTCGCAGAGAATAAGGGGTACGGATCGGCGCAGCACATAAAAGCGCTTCAGACGCTCGGAGCGACCCCGATTCATCGTCGGTCGTTTATTACGCATTTTGTCTGAGCCTGCTGGACAAAGAATCGGAATATGGAATCGGAATGAATATTCAGGTCAATACACAGAACATACAGCAGAATGGGATTGCGAATCTCACCCCCGAACAGCTTGCAAGAGAACTGCTGATCGGGAAACAGGAACTTGCGCTTTCTGCCGGTCAGATCCTTTCCGGTCAGATCACTTCCAGAGAGGGGAATCTGATTACGCTGCTGCTTGAGAATCACCGCACGTTATCTGCGGAACTTTCGGGCAATCTTTCGATCGATGTCGGTCAACAACTCTCTTTCGAAGTGAAATCAGTCAGCGGACAATTCACGGAACTTCGCCCACTTTATACGAATCTGACAACGGATTCGACAATTGAAAATGCGCTGAACGACGCGTCGCTTCCGTTGACGGAACGCAACGTTTCCATGGTGCGTTCCATGATGGAAGAAGGACTCTCCGTCCACCGGCAGGCATTGCTTGACATGGTTTCGCATCTGAACGCCAACCCTGAGGTGGCGCCCGAAACGCTGGTGAAAATGCAGAAATTACAGTTGCCGATGGATGAAATCAGCATACAGCAGTTTACGCATTATCAGAACTTTGAGCATCAGATCATACAAGACGTCATGACAATGACGGACGGACTGTCAGCCCTTCCCGCAGAACTTTTTACCGGGGTATCCGAGGAATCTGCCCTGGAGAAGGCGATCGATGTGCTTTCCATGGCACTTGCCGCGGAACCGGAAGCGGCAAGTGCCATGGAAACGCAAGGGATGATTCTTGCAGGGAAGGAAGAGGTTGCGGCATTCACCGACCGCTTCAGAGCCATGTTGGATCACGCCGTCGATCATCGGAACCTTACGCCGGAAGAGAGAGATTTGGCGGCAGGAAACTTCCTGAGATCGCTGCAAACCCTGTTTGAACAGTATCGGAGCGGCACGCAGTTTCCAAAGGAACTGACGCAGTCCCTACAGGAACTTATGAAGGACAGTGACTTTCAAGCCGTGCTCTCGGAGAAACTGCTGAAGCAATACCTGTTGAAACCTGAAGAGGTAGGACGGGAAGGGAAGATCGAGGAACTCTATCAGCGGATCCTCGAACACAGCAACAAGGCGATGGCGCTGCTTGAGAATACGAACAATGCACCGGTGCTGAAAAGTGCGCAGAACCTGAATGCCAATGTGAATTTCATGCACCAGTTGAACGCAATGGCGGCTTATGTACAGCTGCCGCTCAAGATGAGTGAGGAGAATGCGCACGGCGATCTCTATGTCTATACGAATCGAAAGAAACTGGCGGAGCGGGATGGGAATTATTCGGCGCTGCTGCATCTGGATCTGGAGCATTTGGGTCCCATGGATATCTATGTTGCCATACAGGCGCAGAAAGTCAGTACGCATTTCTATTTGCAGGACGCGCTGCTGCTAGACTTCATTGAGCAGCATTTGCCTCTGCTGACCGAGCGTTTGCAGAAGAAGGGTTATCAGATGAACACTGCGGTTTCTCTGAGAGAAGCGGATGAAATGAAATCGATGGCGGAAACGTTCCTCAGTCCTGCGCAAGGGGAAACCGTGCCGCCGCTGCGCAGCACACTGTCGTTTGACGTCAGGGCGTAATCTATGGAAGAGAAGAGAAGAGAAAAACCGAAAACGGCGATCGCGCTGGAATATGATCCCGCCGATGTGGCGCCCAGGATCATCGCGACCGGACGCGGCAGAATCGCCGAGCGGATCATCGAAACGGCGCAGGAAAGCGATGTGCCGATTCATCAGGATGATCAGTTGGCGGATACGCTTTCGAAACTTGAGATCGGCGAGTTCATCCCGCCGGAACTCTATGAGGTCGTGGCAGAGATTCTTGTTTTCGTCGATCAGATGGAGAAGATTCGCGGCAAAATGGGGGAATGACGGATGCTTTTCCAAAGAGAAGGAAAGGGAGAGTGCTTTGAACAAAAGAGCGGTGGGCTCGTGTTATGAAAGTGTGGCTGCCGACTTCCTTGTGCGGCAGGGATTAAGGATCAAAGAACGGAATTTCCGTTGCAGATACGGTGAAATTGACCTGATTGCGGAAGACCTTCGGAATCGGATTATTGTTTTTGTAGAGGTGAAATATCGGAAGAACGATCAAAGAGGACTTCCCTTTGCGTGCGTCAACAGAGAAAAGCAGCGCAGAATCTGTCGCGTGGCGGACTTCTATCGCGTTCGCTTCGGCGGTCTGAAGGATACGATGTTCCGTTTTGATGTGATCTCTATTCTGGGCAATGAAATCAGCCATTTTCCCAATGCCTTTCCCTATTGCAGATAACTTCGCATCGGGAAGTCAATTCGATGCATGGCTCCGACTTTCAAGGGAATCGGCGTTATATTTCTCAAGTACCTGTCGGATCTTGGCGGTCGGCGTATGAGCGTTGCTGAGCGCCGCGTCGTGATTCAGGTAATCGATGATGGAAGCCAGGAATTTGCTCATGTTCGCTTCAATATAGTAACTTCTCTTGTAAACTTCCGGCGTATGATAGTTCAAATTCGTTGATATGAGACGGTCGAACCAGCCCTTTTCATAGGCTTCGTCGAAGCCGGAGAGCCCCTCCGTGAAAAGCCCGAAAGTGGTACAGATAAAGACGCGGTTCGCGTTCATTTCTTTCAGTGTCTTTGCGGTATCGATCATGCTGCCGCCGGAACTGATCATGTCGTCGATGATAATGACGTCTTTGCCGCCGATGCTGTCGCCGAGGAACTGGTGCGCGACGATCGGATTCTTGCCGTTGACGATTCTCGAGTAATCGCGGCGTTTGTAGAACGTACCGGTATTGATCCCCAGAACGCCCCCGAAATAAACCGCGCGGTCGAGCGCACCCTCATCCGGCGAAATGACGATCATGTGATCTTTATCAATCGTGAGTTCTTTCTCCACATTTGTCAGCGCCTGAATGAACTGATAAGGCGGCACGAAATTATCGAAGCCGCAAAGCGGCGTTGCATTCTGTACGCGCGGATCGTGCGCATCGAAGGTAACGATGTTTTTGACGCCCATGTTGTGCAGTTCCACCAGCGCGTTGGCGCAGTCGAGCGATTCTCTTGCAATACGCTTGTGCTGCCTGCTCTCATAGAGGAAGGGAAGTACTACCGTGATCCTGTGCGCCTTGCCGCCGATCGCCGCAATGATACGCTTCACATCCTGAAAAATATCATCGGGAGACATGTAGTGCTGAAACCGCCCGATCGGAAAGGAGAGGGAATGATTCATTACATCGGCGAGGATATAAACGTCGCCGCCCCTGACTGACTCGTGCAGATGCGCCTTGCCCTCGCCCGTTCCAAAGCGCGGGCAGGAAACCTTCGTGAGATAACTGTCGCGTTCATATTCGAAATATTCCGGCTGGGCTTTGTATTCATGATTGATCTGTTTTCTGAAATCCACGAGATAGGAATTGACTTCGTCTCCCAGATCTTTGATGCTGTCGTGTACGATGAGTTTTAAAGGGGCTACCTGCATTTTGTCCTGTAGGAAGTCTGTTGTTGCCATGTAATTCTCCTAAATTGAGTGATGCTTTGTTCGTTTCGGCGCGGTGCCGACGTCTTGTAGGAAATGTTTTCTCCTCTTCATTTATAACATTTAGAGGATATACGGTCAAGGAAAAGGGGGAGAGATCCGGCTGTGAACAAAGGGAGTGTATTCTTGATTTCCGGGGCGATCTGTGGTACAAAGGATAAGGATTAGAAATCGCAGACAGGAGTATGTGACATGACCAAGATCAGAACAAGATTCGCGCCGTCCCCGACGGGAAGAATGCATGTCGGCAATTTGAGAACTGCGCTTTACGCGTTCCTGATTGCCAAACATGAAGGCGGTGATTTCCTCTTGAGAATTGAGGATACCGACCGGGAACGTTTCATGGAAGGCGCTGTGGATATCATTTACAGAACCATGGAGAAGACCGGTCTCATCCACGATGAGGGACCGGATAAGGATGGCGGCTTCGGTCCTTACGTGCAGAGTGAACGGCAGGCGAGCGGCATCTATTTCAAATATGCCAAACAGTTGGTGGATGAGGGGAAAGCATATTACTGTTTCTGTGATAAGGAACGGCTCGACGGGTTGACACAGACGGTTTCCGGCAAGGAAATCAGCATATATGACAAGCATTGTCTGCATTTATCCAAGGATGAGATCGAAGCGAATCTTGCCGCGGGCAAGCCGTTCGTCATTCGACAGAATAACCCGCAGGAAGGAACGACCACGTTCCACGATGAGATCTACGGTGATATCACGGTGGACAATGCGGAACTGGACGACATGATTCTGATCAAGTCCGACGGTTATCCGACCTATAACTTTGCAAACGTGGTCGACGATCATCTCATGGGAATCACGCATGTCGTCCGCGGAAACGAGTATCTTTCTTCTTCACCGAAGTATAATCGTCTCTACGAGGCGTTCGGCTGGGAGATCCCCGTGTATGTACACTGTCCGCTGATTACCGATGAAGAGCATAAGAAACTGAGTAAACGCTGCGGACACTCCTCTTATGAGGATCTGCTGGAGCAGGGCTTTCTGACGGAGACCATTGTGAACTTTGTGGCGCTGCTCGGCTGGAGTCCCGAGGACAACGAAGAAATCATGTCGCTTTCGGAACTGATCCGCAAGTTCGACTATCATCACATGAGCAAAAGTCCTGCGGTATTTGACTATACGAAGTTGAAATGGATGAACGGCGAATATTTGAAAGCAATGGACGTTAACCGTTTCTATGAGATGGCTGCGCCGGTGATCCGATCCGTGATCAAAAAGGAGTATGATCTGAAGAAGATCGCGGCGCTGGTTCAAACCAGAATCGAAGTGCTGCCCGAGATCAGGGAGCACATAGACTTCTTCGAAGCCGTGCCCGCATATGAGATCGAAATGTACACGCACAAGAAGATGAAGACTGACGCGGCATCCTCGCTTGCGGTCTTAACCGATATCCTGCCGCGCCTGGAAGCGCAGGAGGATTACAGCAATGATGCGCTCTATGAGACTCTTTCTTCCTATGTCGCCGAAAAGGGAGTGAAGAACGGCTATGTACTCTGGCCGATCCGTACCGCTCTTTCCGGCAAGCAGATGACGCCGGGCGGCGCAACGGAACTCATGGAGATCCTCGGCAAAGAGGAGAGCCTTGCAAGAATCAGGGCAGCCATTCAGAAATTATCCTGAAACGAATCCGAATCCACTTCAGATCCTGTTGCCGCTTCCAAGCATTGAAGTGATGGAAGCGGCGCGCGATCGGTTGTTCGCAACAGGTATCTCAACTCATACTTTCAACGCATAATTTTATTTCCAAACTTTTTAAAATATGACAAATCCTACGTTTGCGGAACGTTCCGACAGAATACACCTGAATCCCGAACAGAGACGTGCGGCAGCGCATGTTACGGGGGCAATGCTGGTATTGGCGGGACCCGGTTCCGGCAAAACGGCGGTGCTGACAGAGCGTATTGCAGCCATGATCGAGAGGGCGGAGATTCCGCCGGAAGAAATTCTCGTGCTGACCTTTTCGAACAAGGCGGCGCAGGAAATGCAGAACCGTTTCCGGAAGCGAAGCGGCGGCAGGAAGCCGCCCGTTACCTTCGGTACGTTTCACTCGGTGTTTTATGCGATCTTGCGGGTACACAGCACAGAAGAACTCCGGCTTGCGCAGCCGGATGCAAGAATCGGGATCCTTCAGGAAATCGGCAGACGGTTGTCCATACAAGGCTGTGACCACAAAGGCTGTACCGACCTCATCGACGCGATCTCATTATACAAGAATACCGGGAAAATAGCGATGTATTTGCGGGGTGAGATCAGAACGAAATTCGCTTTGATTCTGGAAGCGTATGAGCAAAGTATGAGAGAACAGGGATTTTTGGATTTTGACGATATGATTCTGCGTTGTTATGAACTCTTCACGCGGCGGCAGGAAATACTGAACGATTGGCGGAACCGTTTTCGCTATCTTCTCATCGATGAATTTCAGGACTGTAACATGATTCAATATGACCTTGTCAAACTCCTTGCGGGGGAACAGAGGAATCTGTTTGCGGTGGGGGACGACGATCAGAGTATTTACGGCTTTCGCGGCGCGGACAGCCGTGTCGTACTGCGTTTTATGCAGGATTATCCGGAAGCGGAGCAGGTGCATCTTCTCCGGAATTACCGCTGCGGCAGAAGGATCATTGAGAAAGCGGATCAACTCATTCAAAACAACAGGATCCGTGCGTGGAAGCCCAGGCAGCTGCCGTCGAAATTCCGCGGCGAGGGAACCGTAATATTGATACAGTGCAGAGACTCCTATGAGGAAGCGGAACTGGTGCTCCATGAACTGAAGAAACTGCGGGCGGAACAGAAACGGACGGAAACAGAGCAAACGGAAACGATGCGGGTTGCGATCCTGTACCGCTCAGGGCAGTGCGCTTCCTATCTTGCGGACTTGCTGGAATCGCAGTGGGAGCAGAGGGACGACGGAATCCATCTTGTCTTGCAGACGATTCATGCATCCAAGGGTCTTGAATACGATACGGTATTCGTGATCGGTCTGCAGGAAGGACTGTTGCCCAGCAACCGCGCCGTTTCGGAAGAAGAAAGGGAAGAGGAGAGAAGACTGCTCTATGTCGCTATGACGCGTGCGAGAAACCGGCTTTATCTCTTTGCAAGAGGACATGAGAAATACGGCAAGAGAATCAGTTCGTTTCTCTATGAAATGGATCATCAATGTAAATGAAGTTTCTTTACAGTCATATTGGGTAAAAAGTTACAGTTCCATGGAGTCAAAGACGCCTTCGTCTAAAAATTCATCAAATGCGTCTTCGACGGCTTCGTATTCCGCATCGTCTTCAATATAGGTGAGCACCGGCTCCGCATTGACGTCGTTTTCATCTTCCTCATAGCGGTAGAACCAGACTTCGCCGTCTTCGTTTTCCCCTTTGTCATTGGTCGGAAGAAGCACGATATAGTCCTTCCCGTTTACGGTCAGGATCGTGAGAATATTACAACTTACGGTCGTATCATCCTCCAGAATAATGTCTACGGTCATATCCTCTTCGGGCAATTCGTTGTTGATCTGATCAGCCATGTTTCCTCCTTAGGTTCCGCTTTGTTCTTTCTTCAATTTAGCATAGAATGATCTATTCGTAAAGCGCTCAATATCGGAAAGAACAGATTGAATTTGAGCGATTTTCAGAGTATATTGGAATCGTATGTAAGGAGACGGCACGTGGTTCAATTAATCAAAAGAAATCTGAAAGGATACGGTCTTACGACGGTCTTGTCCGTCGTGACGCTGGTGCTGCATTCGTTTCTGGATCTTTATCTTCCGACGATCAATGCAAATATTACCAACTACGGTATGGCGCAGGGCGATATTCCCTATATCATCCGACAAGGCAGTCTGATGATGGTATTTCTGCTGATCAGTATCGGCGCTATGATTGCCAGCAGTTATTTCTCTTCGATGACCGCGATGGGACTCGGCAGAAATATGCGGGAAGCTTTTTTCCGTCATGTGCAGTCCTTGTCCAAAGGGGATATCGACGATCTGGGTACCGCTTCCCTGATTACGCGCGGCACCAATGATGTGCAGCAGGTGACGAATGCGGTCATGATGATGCTGCGGCTCATGCTGATGGCGCCGACGATGTTTGTCGGCGGGATCGTGATGGCGTGGAGACAGTGTCCGGAACTGTCTTGGATCATTTTATGCGCTGTTCCGCTGATCGTCGGAATGATCGCCTATCTTCTGGTTCGAGGGTTGCCGTTATTCAAAAGCATTCAGACGAAGATCGATCGTTTGAATCAGGTCGTGCGCGAATATTTGAGCGGAATTCGCGTCATCCGCGCCTTCTGCAAAGATGGCTATGAGAGGAACCGCTTCGATGAGGCAAACCGCGACCTGATGCAAACCGCTCTTCGGGTGAACCGCATGATGGCATTTATGATGCCCTTCATGATGGTTTTGGTCAATGCGTCCAATCTTGCGATTGTCTGGGTCGGCGGACATAAGATGGTCGACGGGCGTGTGGAAGTCGGCGACCTGACGGCATTCATTACCTATATCGGCATGATTCTGATGTCTATGATGTTCATGTCCATGATGTTTATTCTGCTGCCAAGAGCAGCGGCGTCTTCGGAGCGGATCCATGAAGTGATGCAGCGGACTCCCTTTGTCGAGGACATCGTGAATCCTGTGGACATTTCGACGCTTCGCTGCGGCTATCTTACCTTTGACGACGTCGGTTTTGTCTATCCGGGGGCGGATTCTCCGGTGTTGGAGCATATTTCGTTTGCAACGAAACCGGGAGAGATTACTGCAATCATCGGCGGTACCGGCTGTGGGAAGTCTACGCTGCTCAATCTGATTCCGAGGTTCTATGATGTGAGTACGGGCGCTGTCATGGTTGACGGCGTTGACATACGGAAGTTGAATCAGAGTGAACTGCGGGAGAGAATCGGGCTGGTGCCGCAGAAATCCTTCCTGTTTACGGGGAGTGTCGCCGACAATATCAGATTCGGAAAGAAAGACGCATCGGAAGATGAGATTCTACATGCGCTGGAAGTCGCACAGGCCGCTGATTTTGTGAGCAAAATGGAAGCGGGGATCCAAACGCCGATTACCCAGGGCGGAACCAATGTGTCCGGCGGTCAGAAACAACGGCTTGCCATTGCGAGGGCGCTCGTCAGGAAACCGGAGATCTATCTTTTCGACGACAGTTTCAGCGCGCTTGATTTCAAAACGGATGCTTCGCTTCGCAAGGCGCTGGCTGCGGAAATCGAAGACAGTACGGTGCTGCTCGTGGCGCAACGCGTCTCTACGATCATGCACGCGGATCGGATTATCGTGTTGAATGAAGGCAGCATTGCCGGAATCGGAACCCACGAAGAGCTGCTCGCAGATTGCGAAGTCTATCGCGAAATCGTTTTTTCACAACTTTCGGAAAGTGAGGCGGGCTGAATGGCGGAACAGGGTCACAATAGTTTCCATCAGACACGGCAGCGGAACGAGCGTGCGCCGGGCTTCCGTCGCGGCGGTCCCCCGGGGGCAGGACCGGTGGAAAAGGCGAAAGATTTCAAGGGCGGGTTAAAGCGTTTGGTTCGTTATCTTGGCGTACATCAATTTGCGCTTGCCACGGTATTCTTTATGGCGACGGCATCCGCCGCTTTTGGCGTGTTGGCGCCCAAGGTGCTTGCGCGCGCAATGAATATCTTATATGACGGCTTCCTTGTGCTGATTGACGGACAGACGCCGGAGATTGATTTTCACAGGATTCTTGAAATTCTGACGGTGTTGGCGGGGCTGTACCTTCTGAATGCGGTCTTTGGCTATTTGCAGGGATATCTGATGGCAGGGATTTCACAGAAGGTGATCTATCGGATGCGGCGGGAAGTGGATGAGAAACTGACGCGTCTTCCGATCAGGTTCTTTGATCAAAACGCACGCGGCGATATCCTGAGTCGTATGAGCAACGATATTGATAATATCGGCAATACCTTACAGCAGTCCGCGGTGCAGATCATTTCTTCCTTTGTGACCATTGTCGGCGTACTGGCGATGATGCTCTATATCAGTCCGCTGCTGACCCTTGTTGTGCTGCTGTCGATTCCGCTGACCATGGTGCTCACGATCGGCGTTGCGAAGAAATCGCAGGGCTATTTCTCCAGGCAATGGAAGGATCTCGGCGATCTGAACGGGTACGTGGAGGAAATGTTTACGGGCGCTGCCCTCGTTACGGCTTACGGCTATGAAGAGCAGTCGATGCAACGTTTCTGCAAAATCAACGAAGATCTTTATGAGAACAGCAGGAAGGCGCAGTTTGTCTCCGGCATTATCGTGCCGCTGACAAATGCGGTGAATAATCTTGCTTACGTGATTGTATGTATCCTCGGCGGCGTCGGCGTCATTCATCAGACGATCTCTTTTGGCGACGTGACGGCAGTGATTCAGTACCAGAGACAGTTTTCGCAGCCGATTTCCCAGATGGCGAATCTGATGAACGTGCTGCAATCCGCCGTTGCTTCTTCCGAGCGTGTCTTTGCGCTGCTTGATGAAGCCGAAGAGGAACCGTGTACCGGTCCGGCGGCGAAACGACACAAGGTACGGGGTGAGGTCGTGTTTGAACATGTCTCATTCGGCTATACGCCGGAGCAAGTGTTGATCAAAGACATGAATCTGCGTGTGAAGCCGGGGCAGATGGTCGCGATCGTGGGCCCTACCGGTGCGGGGAAAACGACGCTTGTGAATCTGCTGATGCGGTTCTATGAGATCGATTCCGGCTCCATTCGTGTGGACGGTACGGATATCAGAGAGATGGATCGGAATGATTTGAGGGGTATTTTCGGCATGGTGCTTCAGGATACCTGGCTTTTTAGCGGATCGATTGCAGATAATATTGCTTACGGCGCTTCCGTACACGATGCGGCGAAGATTCGCGAGGCTGCGCAGGCGGCGCATGTGCATCGTTTTATAAAGACACTGTCTGACGGGTATGGTACAATACTGAATGAGGAAGGTACCAATGTGTCGCAGGGGCAGAAGCAGCTCTTAACGATTGCCAGAGCAATGATTTCCACACCGCAAATCCTGATTCTGGATGAAGCGACCTCTTCCGTCGATACGAGAACGGAAGTGATGATTCAGAAGGCGATGGAGCGGCTCTTGCAGGGACATACGAGTTTTGTGATCGCACATCGGCTATCGACGATCAAAAACGCGGATCTCATTCTGGTGATGAAGGACGGCGATATCGTGGAGCAGGGGACGCATGAGGAACTGATGCGGCAGGCTTCCTATTATCACGAGTTATATTACAGCCAGTTTGATCCGGTGTAGGCACTGTATCCGTTGCATGCATTGCAGCGTACCGGATAGGCTAAGGCGGAGACAATTACAAAGAAATGACGGGTGTTGAGGTATGAGGCAAAATCACGGAACGACAGAGATCATAAGAGAACGCGGAGACGGAACGCCAGGGATTATATATCGGGACGGATGGCAGCTGACACATATTGTGAAGGCAGAGGAATTGATGCTGATACTCTATGATGCGGCGTACAGGGAAGTTGTTCGAATTGATATGAAGCCGTTTCATATCAGCGGCGCCGTCTATTCCGTTCGCACGAATTTTGATTTGAGTCAGGGCTTCTATCGGTTTTATGCGGACGGAGCGCTGCATGAAGACGGCTATGAGCAGGGAATGACGGGAATCGAAGCCTGGGGGGAGCGGAGTCTGTTAAAAACTGCAGTTGTTCCGGAGCCGTATTATTATGCGGCGACCGAGCGGGCAAAGGGGGAGTTCCCGCATCTTCCGATGACGGATGTGGTTGCTTATGCGCTGCATGTCAGAGGTTTTACCATGGATGCAAGTTCGCGGGTCAAGCATCCGGGTACTTTTGCGGGCGTGGCGGAGAAGGCGAATTATTTCAAGGAACTCGGCGTCAACCAGTTGATTCTCATGCCGGCTTATGAATTCGATGAAGTGGATGTTAGAACCGGCAGGCTCAACTACTGGGGCTTTGGTGCGGCGCGCTTCTTCATGCCCAAGACGGCTTATGCTGCAGGTCATGCGCAGACGGAGTTTCCAAAACTGATCGAAACGATGCATGCGGCGGGGATTGAGGTTGTCATGCAGTTTTGTTTTCCTCAGGATGCGGGCGCTTATTTTATCGGGGAGTGTCTTGCGTTCTGGCACAGGGTTTATCGTGTGGACGGCTTCTATCTGATCGGTGGCAATGCGGCGACGGAATATCTTTCTACAATGCCGGCGCTTACCGACGCGAAGTTATATTTTGAATCTGCGGAGGCAAGAAGCCCGGAAGAGGAGATCGTGAACCGGAATGTGGCTGTGATCTCAAGGGATTATATCAAGGCGATCAGACGCTATTTGAAGGGTGACGCCGATCTTTTGCAGGAGTTTTCCTATCAGACGAGGAACCGTCCCGCGCCGCTCTATGCGCTGAATTACATTTCGAATTTCAATGAATTCTCTCTGAGAGATATGGTCTCTTATGATTTCAAGCACAATGAGGAAAACGGGGAATTCGGCAGAGACGGGAACAATGAGAATTTCAGCTGGAACTGCGGGATCGAAGGAGAGACGAGGAAACAGGCAGTTTTGAAACTCAGGAAGAAACAGATGTGCAACGCCATGGCGATGCTTCTGCTCTCACAGGGGATTCCGATGCTCCTTGCGGGGGATGAGTGGGGGCAGACCAGAAAAGGCAACAACAACCCCTACTGTCAGGACAATGAGATTTCATGGCTGAATTGGAGAAAAGACAGAACCGGCACCCTGCTGCAGTCCTTTGTAAGACAGCTGATTGCGTTCCGTATGCAGCACCCGATGCTGCATGCCAGGGACGGTCTGCGGATGATGGATTACAAAGCCTGTTCGTATCCGGATCTTTCCTATCACGGTGAAAATGCGTGGTATCCGAATTTCGAGAATAATGTGCGGCACATCGGTATGCTCTATTGCGGGAAATACGCCCGCTCCGCCAAAATGAAAGAGGATGCCTTCCTCTACATTGCCTATAATATGCATTGGGAAGAGAAGACCTTCGGCTTGCCGAATCTTCCGAAAGGAAAGCGGTGGATCTGCGCGTTTGATACGGAGAATCTCTGTGCGAGCAAGGCGGAACCGTATGAGGGCAGTTTCCGTTTGTCCGGTCGCAGCGTTTGCGTCCTGATTTCGGAGCAGACAGGGGAAAGGGAACCGATATCTTTGTAGGAAACGAGACGAAGCGGGGCGGCGCAAATATTCGGACGCGGTGATTTCTCCGGAATTTGCATGTTTTAGCGGAGTCTGTTAAGATGGTTTCTTGGATACAGGGAACGGAAACGAACCATACATGGAAAACAGGAGCGGGGAATTATGATTGGAGACAAGAAGGTTTTATTTTCGGGAATGCAGGCGACAGGGACGCTGACTCTTGGCAATTATCTCGGTGCACTCAGGAACTGGGTGACGATGAGTGATGAATATGAGTGCTTCTATTCGGTGGTTGATCTTCATTCCATTACGGTCAGACAGGATCCGGCGGAACTGAGGAAGCGTGCGCGAGCGCTTTTGACGCTCTACATTGCGGCGGGACTGGACCCGAAGAAAAACTGCATCTATTACCAGTCTCATGTTTCGGGGCATGCGGAACTGGCATGGATCCTGAATTGCTTTACCTACATGGGAGAACTGAACCGTATGACGCAGTTTAAGGACAAGGCTGCAAAGCATGCGGACAATATCAATGCCGGACTGTTTACTTATCCGGTTCTGATGGCTGCGGATATCCTGCTCTATCAGGCGGATGTGGTGCCGGTCGGCATCGATCAGATGCAGCATCTTGAGATTACCAGAGATATCGCACAGCGTTTCAATGCCGTCTACGGGGATGTGTTCACGATTCCGGAGCCTTACATCGGCAAGGTCGGGGCGAAAATCATGAGCCTGCAGGATCCTGCGAAGAAGATGAGCAAGTCCGATGAGAATCCCAATGCCAGCATATATCTCATGGATGACGTCGATACGATTATGCGGAAGTTCAAACGGGCGGTGACGGATTCGGAAGCTTCGGTTCGATACGTTGACGAGCAGCCGGGAATCAGGAACCTGATCGATATTTACTGCGCTTGTACCGGCAAGACGCCGGAACAGACGGAGAAAGAGTTTGCAGACGCAGGCTATGGAGAGTTCAAGACGGCGGTCGGCGAGTCTGTGGTTTCCGTTTTGAAGCCTGTACAGGAGCGAGTTGCCGAACTGAATCGGGATAAGGCTTATATTGATTCCGTGATCAGGGAGAATGCGGAGAAAGCCGGATATTATGCGACGAAGACGTTGCGGAAGGTACAGAAGAAGGTAGGATTTCCGGAGCGGATTCGGTGAGAGAGTGATGGCGGAGAGTAACGGAGTTCGAGCATATCCGGCAGGTGCGATTACAGTACCTGCCGGATATGCTCGAACTCCGTTTGTGCGGATCGGTGTGTGAATTGAGATAATCATAACAAACAGGATATAATATCACATATTACATTAAAAATGACAATAGGGAGACAGCAATGAAGAAAACCACGTTAAGAATCCTTTCATTTATGATTGCAGTTCTGATGACAGCGGAGATTGGCTCCGTTTTTGTTTCTGCAAATACAGGGAACGCGGATGCGGGATCTGTTGCTATGCCGGTTGCCGAAAGTACAAGCGAAAACATGATCTTCGGGCAGGATCCTGCATCGAATACGCTTTATCTTTCGGAACGGGCATTTCGTTCTCTGAATGAGGAGAACCGCGCCAGATATCTTGACTTCTATGCGCAGACACAGGAATGGAAGCATGAACTGACGGACGGTTCGAGAATTGTGTTCGGCGTAGACGAGGACGGACAGGTTCGGCTGCTCTGTGATCTTCTGATCCGCAACCTCTCGGACATTGCGGCACTCGAAACGCCCGTCGATGCTTCCGAGATTACCGCAATCACTCCGATCGAAAATGATGAGGTCGCATGCGGAGACGAATTTTTAGAGGAAACAGAACCGGAAGAACTTCCTGATACCAAGGACGAACTGCTCTTAGAAAGTACGGAAGACGGCAAGGACGCGGCAGGCGAAGAACGTCAAACGGAAGACCCAATGCACCGTCAGCGTTAAGGTTTCTCCTTTTTATCAATCGAATCCTTCGTTGGAGGCTGACGCGAAGGAGAAGATCAAGTCTATTGTTGCTGCAGCGGAAGCGAAGGCACGACCTTCCTACTATGCTTATGATATCATTCAATATTTCGATCAGTGGCTCTGCGCGAAAAACTACTATAACATGTACGGCACCAAAGAGGAGAATCGCGATACGGCGGAATACTATTACTGCCACAGTGCGTACGGAACACTGCTGAAAGGCTATGGCGTCTGTGAGAGTTATGCCAAGGCAATGTCGCGGCTTCTTGATGCCGCCGGTATCACCAATATGTATGTGGTGAGTTATGCCCATGCTTTTGTCTATGTCTATATGCCGGACGGACAGTGGTATTTGCAGGATACGACATGGAACGACACCACAAACCCCGGTGATGTTAACAGCAATCGGAGGTATCTGTTAGCCGCTGACAGTAAAGACCCGTCGCATCAACCGGTGGGGACTATTTATTCGAGTCAGGGAGGAAAATTCACGTTTCCTGCTCTCTCCAGTGTGAAATATCAACCGATGGTAGAGAATCTTGCCGCAGTCGAAATGAAAGATGAAACGATCGTACTGCCGGTAAAAGGGACGAAGAATTGCGGCGGTATGACAGGTTATTACAAGGATTTCAGCCAGTACTGGCAAAGCGATAATCCTGCGGTTGCAAGGGTGGACAGCCGTGGCAAGATCACTGCGGTGTCCGTGGGGCATGCGAAGATTACATGCAGTGTCATGGGAAAAACATACACGAAAGATACCTATGTTTATCAGTTTGACGGAATCGCCTTTGCTAAGAACGGAAAGAATAAACTTACACAAACCTTTGAAAATGAGAAGTCTGATTTTGCCGGAAGTTCAGATCCATGTGAATTGAATGTATTACAGAGCGGCGCTTCGGGAATGAGTGCGCAGGCGATTACACAGAATGCGGATCTTGCGGAGCCGATTACGAAATCGTCAAAGCCCGCTGTTGCGGAAGTAAGAAGCGTGGCGTTAGAGGGCGACCGGATCCGGCTGGAGGTGGCGCCAAAGGCTGTCGGTACGACGGTCATCAGTATGAAATTCGCCGGAAAGAGTGCATCGCTTACCTATAAGGTGACGCAGAAACTTTTGGATGCATGGTTTCAGCAATTGCCTTATTCGTCGGTGGAATACAACGGAAAAGCGCAGAAACCCAAGGTTCTGAAAACAGACGCCGCGCCGACAAAGGTGACTTACTCCGTCAAATATTCAGAGAATTTGAACGCAGGAACTGCAACCGTTACGATCACGGGTACGAACTCTTACAGCGGAACCGTTACCAGGACATTTCAGATCAAGCCGCGATCCATTGCGGACGCAAACTTTAAATGCAGCGCAAGCGCAGTTTATAAAGCAGGAGAGAATCCGCTGAAAGCAACGTTAAAGGTAGGCGGGAAAACGCTGAAGGCAGGCAGGGATTATGAAATTCGATATAGCGGTAGCAGCAGTGTGCCGACAGACTGCGGAACCTACGCCATCAGCATCCATGGAATCAATAATTATGCAAACGCAAGATCCAATGTCGCTACCTATACCATCAAACCGGCAGCGCTCTTAGCAGTGACCTTTACCTGTCCGAAAACGCTGCGATATACCGGAACTTCGGTGATTCCGAATTATAGTGTCAAGATTGGGAAGAATACGGTTCCGGAAAGCGAGTACAGCATAACCTACTACAATGCAAGCGGGGATGCAGTGAGCGCACCAAACGCAAAGGGAACCTATCGGGTGGTTCTTACGACAACGGATCGAAACATTGCAACAACACTCCGCTCCACGTCGCTCACACGAAAACTGACTGTGAAATGATATTTGAACTTTAAATTTCCTTTTTCGTTTCGCCGATCAGCCGCCATGTTTTCTTCTCGGAAAATCTATTTGGAATTTATTGCAAAAAAGAAGAAAATGATATACAATGTATATCAAGGAGGAGCGCTATGAACATTGCAATATCCAAATGGGGAAATAGTATTGGAATCAGGATCCCTGTTGCCGTAACCGAATCTTTAGACTTGCAGGCAGGCGATCAGGTCACTTTCGAATTGAAAGATGGCGGAATGTTTATGAAGAAGAAGCAAAGTACAGCGCAGATGTTCGAGAGTTTCTATGGGAAGCCTTATGCCAAGATAACGCAGTCCGATCTCGCCCGTGTTGAAGAAACTGATTGGGGGGAAGATGTGGGGGGTGAGGTGATCTGATGTTCCAAAAAGGCGACATTGTAAAGGTCAATCTCAATCCCACCAAAGGACATGAACAGGGGAATTTCAGACCGGTGCTTGTAATGAATTCGGTTTTACTTCCCGGAGGATTAAATATTGTACTTCCTATCACATCAAAACAGAAATCTTATCCACTTGAAGTGGAATTGGATGATAGGACTACAACGCAAGGAGTTATTCTTTGTTTTCAGATACGGACAGTAGATTTGGCGGCGAGGGGTGCATCGCTTATAGAAAAGGCACCGGATGACATTGTGGAAATCTGTAATGATTATTTGCATCGTCTCACGGATAGTGTGACATAACATTCCATCATTGTTTATTGAATCAATCATTTAGTATCAGTTGATCTTTCTTTCAGAAATCGAAAAAGCCCCCGTGGGTTGGAATGAACCTGCGGGGGCGAACTGTTTTTAATTTCGGATTATTCGGATTTTACTTCTTTCCACAGTTCGTTGTAGAGCGCGTCTCCTTCGTCTCCGAGATAGAGATATGCTTCCAGTCCGTCATAGAGAGACAGATCGGGGAAGGCAATGGGGGAGTTTTTGATTTCTTCGTCCTCGATCAGATCTCTTGCCGCTGCGTTCGGAGTGGAATAGGTAATATAGTCGAAATTTTTCAGCGCAATATCGGCTCTGCACATATAATCGATAAACTTCTCCGCATTCTCAAGATTTGGCGCGTTTTTGGGGATGACCCAGGAATCGATCCAGACATTGGTGCCTTCTCTGGGGATCACATATTCGAGATCGCTGTTCTCTCTTTGTGTGTAAATCGCTTCGCCGGAGTAGATCACACCGATTGCGGCTTCGTTCCCGATCATCTTATCTCTGACCTGATCGACCACATAAGCCTGTACGAGCGGTTTCTGCGCGATCAGCATATCCCTTGCGTATTTCAATTCGGTTTCGTTGACGGTGTTCAACGAATAGCCTTTGATTTTCAACGGAATCATGAAGGCATCGCGTACGCTGTCCTGCATGAGGATGTTATCCCGGTATTGCTCATCCCAGAGGATGTTCCAGCTGTCCACAGGCTCCGACACCATTGTCTTGTTGTAGAGAATGCCAACGGTACCAAAGCAGTAGGGTACGGAATATTTGTTGCCCGGATCAAACTGCTCGGATTCCTTCAGATATTGCGGATCGATGTTTTTCAGATTCGGGATATTGTCGGTGTTCAGCTCCTGCAGCAGATCGTTTTTGATCATTTTCGCAATCATGTAATCGGAAGGGCAGATGACGTCATACGCGGAAGCGCCGCTTTCCACCTTCGGATACATGATCTCGTTGGTTTCGAATTCATCATAGACAACCGTGATACCGGTTTCTTCTTCAAATGACGCGAGAACATCAGGATCGATGTATTCGCCCCAGTTATAAACTACCACCTCGCCGTTTCCGGCAGTCTTCCCCCCGCAACCTGCAAGGGCAGCGGCTGTCATTGCCGCAAGAAAAAGTAACATCAGTCTTTTCATCTTCATTCTCCTCGTATGATAAGTGTATGACCAATAAAAATGATGGTTATGCACTTATCTCTTTCTATAGATTTATAGATGATCTGAGACACCTGGGATAATCCCTTTCCATCTCATCTACATTGGTTTTAAGTTAATCGTTATCCTGTGGTATGATATCAGCAGAGTCTGATGTCTAGAGGCACTGTTTTTTTTCCTTTCAGCCCATTCTATGGTGTCTGCTTATGGAGCTTTCAGCCTGATTCATATGCCTTTATCATTCTTCAATCCATAGATGGCATCGGTCCTGTCTTTGCTGGTGGCATCGTTGCTGAAATAGGCGACATAGCCGCTTTCTCATCATCTGATGCTCTTGCTAAATATGCTGGCCTTTGCTGGAGATCCAATCAGTCTGGTGACTTTGATGGAGAAGATACACCCATGACAAAAGCCGGTAATCGTTATCTCAGATACTATCTTGGCGAAGCTGCCAACAGTATGAGAAAACATAACGTTGAGTACGGGGAATACTATCGCAAGAAGTACAACGAAGTACCTAAGCATCAACACAAAAGAGCACTCGTGCTGACTTCACGTAAATTTGTTCGTTTGGTTTATGGATTGCTGGCCAAAAACCAACTGTACTCCGGCGTATCGCTGGATACATCAACTAAATAAGCTTTTTAAACCTAATTTTCATTAGGTCTATTAAGGTTACCCTTTTTTCAGTAAACCATGTCAATATCATTTCAAAATATCTCTTGACATATCACCAGATTGCTCAATGATTGATTTCTATTTATGCTGTTCCGTCTTCTTATGATCGGAAATGCGATTTACCAAAACGACCAGAATCATGACGGTGAGAAACATGATCGTTGAGAGCGCATACATTTCCGGCTTGATGCCTTTCTTCACTTCGGTGTAGATCTTGGTGGAAAGGGTGTCAAGCCCGGGTCCTTTTGCAAAGTGCGTGATGATAAAATCATCGAGCGACATCGTAAAGGATAAGAAGAAGCCCGAAATGATGCCCGGAAGGATATCCGGGAACACCACCTTGAAAAACGCCTGCATCGGATGCGCGCCAAGATCGAGCGCCGCTTCATAAACGCTTCGGTTGGTCTGCTTCAGTTTCGGCAGCACCGACAGGATCACGAACGGGATGTTGAACGTGATGTGCGCAAGCAGCACGGTATTGAAACCGAAGGTCAGGTCAAACGCAAGGAAGAGCAGCATCAGTGAAATACCGGTTACGATATCCGCATTCAGCATGGGAATATTCGTTACTGCGGTGAAAATCATTTTCATCCGTCTGCGCATCCCGTTCATTGCAATGGCGGCTGCGGTGCCGATCAGGGTCGCGATGAGTGAAGAGAGCAGCGCAAGAAGCAGCGTTGTGTAAAGCGCATTCATGATCTGCCTGTTCCGAAAAAGCGACCCATACCACTTTAGCGTGAAGCCGCCCCATTTCGCACGGGTCTTGGAGGAATTGAAACTCAAGATCATCAGCGTGGCAATGGGCGCATACAGCAGAAGCAGGATGAAGGCAAGATACAGTTTTTTCAGGAAATTTCGCGCATGTGAATCCTGCATCAGAAATACGAGCCCCCTTCTTTATCGTATTTGGCGCTCAGCGCCATGCCAAACAGAATGAAAATCATCAGCACCACGGAGAGTCCGCTGCCCGTATGCCAGTTGTTCGCCTGTTTGAATTCCTGCTCGATTACATTGCCGATGAGCAGGATTTTGCCGCCGCCGAGCATGTCGGAAATGACAAAAGTGGTCAGCGCCGGAACGAAAACCATCGTGATGCCGCTGATCAGCCCCGGAATGCTTAAGGGGAAGGTGACTCTGGTAAACGTCTGAAAGGAATTGGCGCCCAGATCACGTGCGGCATGAATGACATTCGGATCAATCTTGCAGAGCGCATTATAAACGGGTAGCACCATGAACGGCAGGAAGTTATAGACCATGCCGAGCACGATGGCGTAGGGGGTATTGATGATATTTAAGACGGGCAGACGCAGGAAGTTCAGAATCGTATTGATGACGCCGTTCTTCTCTAACAGGGTTTGCCACGCAAGCGTTCTGAGGAGGAAATTCATCCACATGGGGAGAATGAAGATGAAAATCATGAAGCCGCTCTGTTTGATTCCGGACTGCGAGAGAATCAGGGAGAGAGGATAGGCGAGGATCACACAGAGCAAGGTTGCAATGAAAGAAAGCAGAAGAGAAATCAACAGCGCCTTGATGTTCTCGCTCTGCGCAATTGCCGCAATATTCTCAAGCGTAAAGCCGAAAGTTTTGTCGGTAAATCCGTAGAAAAAAATCATGCAAAGCGGAATGATGATGAAGCCCACCGACCAGAACAGATAGGGGAAGGCGAGCAGGGTTTTCTTATTCTTCAACGCCGATCGCCTCCTCGTCTTCGGATGCAGGTTTGTGCATGGTCTGAATATTGAAGGGATCCACGCGGATGCCGACGTCGGTGCCCACAGGGAACATCGTAGTCGACTGCACGAGCCACTCCCAGCCGTTTGCCGTCACTTCCATTTCATAGTGAACGCCCTTGAATATGATATGGGAGACAACACCCTGAAGGGTGCCGTCTTCCGGCTTCACCAGTTCCACGTCTTCCGGTCGAATCACGACGTCGACGGGTTTGTTCTTCCCGAAGCCCGCATCCGTACTTTGGAATCGTGCACCGAGAATCTCAACCAGATAATCTTCGATCATGATGGCGGGAATGATATTGCTGTCGCCGATGAAATCCGCAACAAAAGCGTTTTCAGGTTCGTTGTATATCATTTCGGGCGTACCGATCTGCTGAATGTAACCCTGATTCATGACGACGATGGTATCGGACATCGTCAGAGCTTCTTCCTGATCGTGCGTCACATAGATAAATGTAATGCCGAGCTCGTCTTTTAAGCGGATCAGTTCGTACTGCATGTCCTGTCTCAGTTTCAGATCCAGCGCGCCCAAAGGCTCATCCAGCAACAGGACTTTCGGTTCGTTGACGATGGCTCTGGCAATGGCAATTCGCTGCTGTTGACCGCCGGATAGGGAATCCGGCATCCGGTTCTCATAACCGTCCAGATTGACAAGTTTCAGCGCGTATTTGATCTTATCGTCGATGTAGGTTTTGGGTTTGTTTTTAATCTTGAGACCGAAC
>CAZNCH010000036.1:0-21555 GCA_964571555.1 uncultured Lachnospiraceae bacterium
GGATGGGATGGGCGTTTGCCTATCGGCCGATCGGTCAGGACGCGGATACCTCTCTTGTACTGAATGCAGAGGAACGTTTTGATGCATACCGCCGCTTTCAGGAATATTCGAAACGGGAAAATTATCCGATCATCGATCTGTTTAACAGCGGACACAAAGCCTATGGCTGTGTTGCCGGCGGAGACGGCTATCTCCATATCAATGCGGACGGTGATGTGGAACCTTGCGCTTTCTGCCATTACTCCGATGCAAACATCAATGATATGAGTCTGCGGGAAGCGTTGCAGTCGCCTTTTCTGCGTGCGTTCCGACGGGAGAAGACCGAGAAAGCCAATCCCTTCGCGCCCTGTCCGGCATTCGACAAACCGGAACAGCTCGTCCGCGTCTGCTTAGCGACCGGCGCAAGTTCCACGCATACCGCAAGTTTAGAACCCGCGGAAGAATATGCCGCCAAAGCCGCCCCCTTTGCCAAAGAGTGGAGCGTACGGACGAACGATCCGCGTCTCTGGGGCAATCGAATCGAGCAATGGCGCTACCGCCAGATCAAACGCGTATTAAGGCTCCGCCATTACAACGCCGGAGACATCCGAAACCTCAAACTGCGCAGCACACCCGAAGATGATTTTGAATGAAACCGAAAGGCAAAGAAAAACCCCCGACGAGTCCTCATCGGGGGTTCACAGGGCTACAAGGATTCGAACCTTGAAATGACGGAGTCAGAGTCCGTTGCCTTACCGTTTGGCGATAGCCCTATATCTTTTCAACAAAGGATATTATACATGAATCGTTTTCCGATTGCAAGCACTTTTTCTCCGCAATCAAGCCCCTCCGTTCTTCCGCCCGAATCAAATACGAACCCAACCCGAAAGGCGCTTCTCCTCGGAGTCTTCTCCCATCAGATAAGCCGCAGGATAAAGTGTAAAGTGGTTCGGGTTCCGGTTCAAAATTGCCGCCCAGGCGGAAAACGTGGAATTTGCGATGATGTTGTGCTTGCACAGACTCATGAGCTGCATGTCCCGAAAACTGTCCTCTCCCGTATTGCAGTCAACAATCACTTTCCGTTCCAGCCAGTCGAATTCCTTCCGCAGGAAATCGCTGTCGTCGGAGAAAAGGTAGAATCGCGGTTCCAAAGCGCCTTGCAGCGCATAGACCTTGCGGATCACATCTACCGCTTTCTCATAATATTCTCTTCCGAGTACGCAGAACCGATCGGCATAAACGGTCAGATAATCGCCGCGTCTGACGTGAATCGAAACCGATTCGCAGGCTGTGATCTCTCTTGCCAACGCAGCATTCTCCTCGCTATAGTTCTCATCAAAGACCAGTTCCCTCTGCAAACGTGCGATCCTGCTTCCGAAATAGCATTCCTCGATCCAGAAACCGATCAGATACCAGTCCTGCGACAGATCAAGACGCATCACCGCTTCGAAATCGATCTTTGCTTCCATGCGATTTATGATATTCTTTTTGGGGGACGCGCCAAACAGCGGACGCAGCAGGCGATTCGGATAACGACGGAAGCGTTCGAACGCATTTGCATGTTTCCGGCACAGGTTGGGAATCTGTCCGGTGACACGGAAGATCTGCGCAGCGCTCGCTTCGCACAGCGCAAATTCCGAACCCGCATGCTCGAACAGTTTCCGAAGTTCGAAGCCGTGATGATCGTCGTTGGCATAGAACCAGGTCAGATCCGCCAGCACTTCCGTTTCCGGATAGGTCTCCTGCATCAGCCGATAGAAATTATATTGAAACATCTGGTTGCCCAGACCCGAAGTGAATCTTACTATAATCATAGTGACCTTTCTTCATGACCGCATTGCAAGAATGATCCCGCAGATCCTGTCGACATCTTCCAAGGCAAGCGATGCAGACATCGGCAGCGTCAGAACGCGATCCGCCGTCCACGCCGCAACCGGAACCTTCGCGGCGCCGTACTTCTCCTTGTAGCAGTCCATTCGATTCGTCAGCGGATAGAAATATTTTCTTGCGAAAACATGATGCGCTGCCAGCGCATCCTTGATCTCATCTCTTGTATGCCCGAATACGGTCTCATCCACAACCAGCGGGAAATAGGCATAGTTCGGTACCACTTCCGGCTGCGGTTGCCACACCTTGAGTCCTGCCACGCCCGACAAATGCAGCAGATAGCGTTCCACGACCGCTTTGCGTCTGGCAATCTCTCCGTCCAAATGCTTCAGATTACATCTTCCCATGACCGCCTGAAATTCGTTCATCTTCGCGTTCGCGCCGATACAGTCAACGGTTTCTTCATCCAGGATTCCGAAATCGCGGTATCGAAAGAGATCCTCTGCCAGTTGTTTGGAAGCCGTTGTGATTGCTCCGCCCTCGATCGTATGGAACACCTTGGTCGCATGGAAGGAGAACATCGAAGCGTCACCGAAATTCCCGACGCCGACGCCCCTGTATGTCATTCCGAACGCATGCGCCGCATCATAAATCACTTTCAGTCCGTGTTTCTTCGCGATCCGTGCAATCTCTTCCACGTGACAGAGATTGCCGTAGACATGAACCGGAAGAATGGCGGAAGTTTTCTCCGTGATGAGGGCTTCGATCTTGGTGACGTCCATGGTGTAGTCTTCCGGGTTGATATCGCAGAAGACCGGCGTCAGACCGCAGCGAACGATCGCACTCGTCGTGGACACGAAAGTAAACGGCGTTGTAATGACTTCACCGGTGAGCCCCAGAGCCTGCATTGTCAGTTCCAGTGCCAGATGACCGTTCGTAAAGAGCGAAACCTCGGGTACCTGCATATAAGTCTTCAACTCCGCGGAAAGCGCCTCGTGATTGGCTCCCATATTGGTCAGCCACACGCTGTCCCAGAGCGGTCTGATCGCTTCCACATATTCTTCAAAAGGCGGCATCGAGGAACGTGCCACTAAGATTTTCTTCTCTTCCATCCGCATCTCCCTGTTTATCTCCCAAACAGTTTACAAACAACTGCCCTCACGCTGTAACCAAGCAGGCTCGTCTTACGATCCTTTCTCACGACATGAGGGATGAAATAATCATACATATCGTGAAGAAACTGCCGATTCTCCGCGTTCGGCCGCTTCAAATATCTGGACAGCGCCAATCGGAAACAGCGATTTGCAACCTCAACGCCGTAATCGTCCAGTTCCATCACACCCTCGATCCACTGCATCAGCGTTTTGCTCAAATAGCAGTCCTCACGTGCAATATCCCGCTTTGCAGCAACGGACGTCCAACTGCCGCCCTCTTTCTTCCGCACATACCGCCAGACGGACATTTCCTCTTCCATTCGATAGAGGTCGCCCTGCAGCAGTAAGAACAGCAGAATGACCGCATCGTCCACAAAGTCGTGCGCACGATAGAGAATCGTATAATCCATTCTGCCGTTGCGGTAGACATTGCGCGATACCAACGACGCATAATGCCCCGGCCATTTGCCGGATCGTTTGAAATCTTCGAACGTATATCTCCCGCTCCAGTCATAAAGCCTCCACCCCTGCAGCGCCCCCTCCTCTTCATTGGGCTCGTCGTTTTCATCGACCACGCGATTGGCATGCGTCACGCCGATATATTCCGGATGTTCCTTTAAGAAATCGACCTGCTTCTGCAGTTTGAGCGGATCCGTCCAATAATCGTCTCCCTCAAGGTAAGCAAGATAATCCCCCCGACACTCCATCGTGGTCTCGTAGACATTGCGCGTCGGTCGCCCTAAGTTCTTCTCTCGAAACAGCAGTCTCACCTGTGCCGGATATTCTCCCGCCACACGGCGGAGAATCTCACGCGTGCGATCCGTCGAGCAGTCCTCCCCGACTACGACCTCAAACGGGAAATCCGTCTGCTGGCTCAGGACGCTCCGCAGTGCTTTCTCAACATAGTTCTCATGATTGTATGTAATAAAAATCACACTCAATAACGGTTTGGTTTCCACTTCCTTATCTTCCTCTTGTCGCCGTCGTAAATCAACGCACTTATTTCAGACTCGCCGGATCTACGGACGAAATCTGCCCGTCCTCCACCCGATAGATCAGATTGCAGTTTCTGATCGTTGTCAGCCGATGCGCAATGATGATCAGCGTCTTTTGCCCCGCCAGACGGTCGATGGCCTCCATGACCGCTTTCTCGGTTTCCGCATCCAATGCCGACGTCGCTTCATCCAGCACCAGAATCTCCGGACTGCCGTACAATGCCCGCGCGATCCCGATTCGCTGTCGCTGTCCGCCGGATAAACGCACGCCGCGTTCCCCGACTTCCGTATCCAGACCTGCAGGCAGACTCTCCACAAATTCCCTAAGTTGCGCTTCTTCGAGGGCAGCCCACACCTTCTGCTCATCAATCTCTTCCTCTTCGATTCCAAATGCCACATTGCTGCGAATCGTCTCGTCGGATAAGAAGATCGACTGCGGAATATAGGCAAGTTTCTTCGACCATTTGAGCGGATGCTCGTGCACGTTCATCACGCCGTAATTCACGGAACCGCCTGTCGGCGTCAATATCCCCAGAATGATATCCGCGAGCGTGGACTTGCCTGCGCCGCTCGGTCCGATGAAGCCGACCGCAGCGCCCAGCGGAATCTCAAAGGTAATATCGCTCAGCACATCCCGCTCCGTGTGAGGGTAGCGGTAATACAAATGATTCACGCTCACCGCATCGGGATGGTTCTCACGAAAGATCTCGTCCGGCACTTCCGCATCCAGCAATTCGAAATTCCGCATGTCCTCGGTATCCTTAATATCACGATAAATAAGATCCGCTGACGGCTTTAGGAAAATGATCAGATTCAGATAATTATTGATCTTGCTGACGGAAGGCAGCAGTTTAAAGGCGGCAATCGCAAAGGCGGCAAGCTGCGGGAGCATCGAAGCCAGTTCCGCGCCCTGATAGATCTTAAACACGATGATGAAGAGCACCGCGCTGATCGTCACCGTTTCAATCAGGTACTTCGGTGCCTGCCCCAACACATTATTATTGCGAACCGCACGCATTTTCTTCTTACCGAAACCGACAAAGGCATTGGAGAAATACTTTTCACGGTGCAGTATCTTGATGTCCTTCACCGCCCCGAGCGCCTGGTTGATCGACTGATGCATCTTCCCGTCAAAGGTCTGATTCGTCTGCCCGTATTCCCTGGCCTTGTTCTTGAAAAGCGCCAGATAGATCAGCGAGAACAAGCCCAGAATCACAATCACGGAAACCGTAATCATCCAGTCCTCCACCAGCAGATAAATGCAGAGCAGCAGAGACACCAACACTTCCGACAGCGTCGAAAACACCGCCAGAAGCATCTGGAAGAAACGTTCCGTATCCAGCATGACGTTCCGTACCATTTCGGCGGAATTCTTGTCCAGATGATAGGTGTACGGCTTCTTCATATAGCATTCAATCAGCTGTCCCGACAGTTTGAGCTGATGATTGAACACAAAGGTGTACTGCACGTAATTGATCCAGAACAGATAGAGATTTTTAAGAAGAAAGACAAGGATCAGGCCGATCACGAGCCAGAAGAAGAATTCCCGATCGCTTTGCATGTGAAGCATGACATAAACCGACTGCAGGAGTTTCGTCGAATGAATCTTCGACGGATCCGAAATGAGCCTGATCAGTTCCGTAATAAGAGAGATCCCCGCCAACTCAAACAGCGCGCCGATAAACAGACCGATGCTCAGCAGCACCGACTGGAATTTCTGTTTTCTGTTGAAAATATAATTGACTTTTTTGAAAATCGTCATTCCCGGTTCCCTCTGTCTTTCAGCACGGCTCTTTCCCATAAATACGGATACAGGTCACGGAACGCTTTCTCGCCCATGGCAAAGGTGGCGCGCGGATCCGTAATGACGCGCTCAACTTCCTTCCTTACCTTCTCAGGATCGATCAGATCGCAATTTCTGAAATCCTGCGAACCGAGGATATCGGTAAAATAAGACTTGAGCGGTCCCTGCATCCATTCCACGATCGGCGTGTTGAATCCGATCTTGGTCTTTCTGTAGGCAATCTCTTTGGGCATAAAAGGAGCCATCGCATCTCTGATGATCGATTTGGAATAGCCGCCGTGTACCTTGGAACGAAAGTTTAATGACATCGCCAGCGCAACGATTCTGTGATCCATGAACGGCATTCTGATCTCGACGGAATTGCCCATGGCATATCTGTCATAATTGCGCAACAGTGTTGGCAGTATCGTCTCGTGGCTCGATGCATACAAAATGCGGTTGAGCGTATCCAGTTTCCGGTAATGCGGGTCTGCTGACGCCCTGACTCGTTTATAATCCTGTCTGCCGCGCTTTCGGAACTCTTTCAGTTCGCGCTTGAAATAACTGAGATAAACCGATGATTTCGAAGCGGATGCAAGCGCCATATTGGAGCCGTCTTTCGGGAAACTGTCAATATATGCGGTTAGGATCCAGTCCCGCTCTTCCCCTGTTCTCGCATCACGCAGCGCGCGGATGAAATCAAAGGTATAGCCCCCGAACAGTTCGTCCGCGCCGTGTCCGTCGATCGTCACCACCGTTCCGTCCTTCTTAAGCGCCCCGTAGAGCAGCATCATCGGAATCGGGCTTGTCAGGTAAATATCCTCGACCAGATAAATGTATTCCTCCAGCCGGTCGATCGCCTGCGCGGGGTCAATCGTCACAAAGGTTGCCGGAATCCCCAGGAAGTCCGTCACCTGCTTCGCATAGACGCTCTCGTCCATCGTCGTCCCGGGGAAGGTCGCAACATAAGCATGCTGCCAGTCCGAATTCATCCGTACATCCGCATCATTCCTTGCCAGATGTGCCATCGCACAAATCGTTGCAGAGGAATCGAGCCCGCCCGAAAGCGCGGTACCGATCGTAACATCGGATCTCATTCGCAGCTTGCAGGCATTCAGAAACAGTTCTCTGAACAGTTCCACCTGCGCTTCATAAGTATCCGGCACGGAAATCAGGTGATCCAGCGTGTTCCACCAGCGTTTCGTCCGCTTCTCTCCCTGACGGATCGTCATGCTGTGACCGGCGGGCAGTCGCTTGATTCCCTGAATCACGCACTCTTCCGTACTCTCATAGTACACGATACGCGCAGGGTCGCAGACCAGATTCCGGTTGGGCGACACGGTGGCAAGCAGCGGCGTCAGTGCCTTCATTTCCGATGCAAATGCAATCGCATTGTCCTTCAATTCCGCATAATACAGCGGTTTCACGCCGAAACGGTCTCTGCTTAAGAACACTTCCCGCTTCTGCCTGTCATAGATTGCAAACGCCCACATCCCGTTGAACTTTTGCTGGCACGCTTCCCCCCATTCAATATAGGCGTTTAAGAGCACTTCCGAATCCGAATCGCTGAAGAAGCGGTATCCGCAGCGAATCAATTCCGTCCGCAGTTCCAGAAAATTGTAGATTTCCCCGTTGAATACGAGCAGGTACCGACCGTTTGCATCGTTCATCGGCTGGTGTCCGTTCTCCGAAAGATCCATAATGGCAAGCCGCCTGTGACCGAGAGTCACAAGTCCTTCCTGCCACAAGCCGCCCCCGTCAGGTCCGCGATGCTGCAGTCTGTTGAGACACTTCCACGCCGCATCTTTCGAAATCTCCTGATTGATCACACCAAAAATTCCGCACATAACGCCTATCCTATCATCTCTGTCTGAGTCTGTATTTCAAGATCTTTAAGATCTTTCCGACACTGATTGCCCTGTAGTGGTACAAAAGCCGCAGCGCCGCCCTCGTCTTCGGTTGCTTCCCCGCCTGCGAAAGATCATACAGGTAAAAATCATCCCCCGCCAGTTCCGTGAAAATATTCTCATCGATCGGTCGCAGTCTTCTGGCAAACTGTCTGATCTGCCGATAGGGCAACGACTCTGAACTCAAAAAATACGCGTAGGTCTGCTCAACGGGTCTGCTTCCGTACAGATCGATTCCGATCCGGTGTGGCGATACGGGAGCAGCGTCCCGCGTTATCATTTCCGCGACAGTCTCCCGCAGGGAGAGATTCTCGAAGAAAGCGTCATACACGCTCCTCGTCTCCTCCGGTTTCAGGAAATAAAACGGCACACCCTTCCGCCTTGCGGAAAGCGGTACCTGTAAGTCATTGACAATCTCCTTCGCATGCGTACCCGCATCCGAGAAATTGGTCGTATAGGAAATGCGCGGATAGAGGAACAGTCTGTCCGTATCAATCAGAAACGCAATATGATATTTCAGCCATGATTTCGCCGACCAGGATCGAACGTTTTCCGGAATCCGCGGATCTGTCAGTTCCTCATTGTCATGAAGCGCAAGCCAATCCCGAAATGCGCGCCACTGCCGATTTGTAACCGCCTGTCCCCAGGAAGATGCGAACTGGAAATACCAGTTGTCCGAGCAGTCATCAATCGCTTCAAACGGCTCCCTCACATGCACGTTCAGCAGATGATTGTAGAGCGAGACGCCGCCGATCTTCTGATCCTTTTCGCTGAAGTTAAGCGCAGCCGCCGCGTAGGAGTAAAACGCCGGCGAAACAAAGAGATCGTCCTCCAACAGGATTGCCGATCCGAAGGTAAGGCTGTAATCGCCGCAGAGCAATACATGCCGTTTCAGCCCGAGATTCTCCTCCCGATAGACCACGTGTTTCTCTCCGTAGCGCCATTCGTAGTCCGACGCCAGTTGCAGCACGGCGGCGTTGCCCTCATCTGCCGCCCTGTCGATACTGATGATGAGAGACACCTTTTCATCCTCTGGATATTCGGCATGAGAAAGCGAGCTGAGCAGACGCTTTAACGCTTCCGGACGGTTATATGCAATTACCACAATGACAGGCGTCATACGTACTCATTCCCTTCAGGATGCAGGAACTTCTTCACATCCGCAAATCTGTCAATCTTCTCTTTCATCCTGGTTTCATCCCAGTCCCACCACTTTTTCTCAAGAAGCGCACGGATCTCCTCCGCATCAAAGCGCTTCCGGATCAGTTTCGCAGGCACACCGGCATAAATGCCGTACGGCTCCGTGTCCTTCGTCACGACCGCTCCGGCGCCGATTGCGCAGCCGTCGGCGATACGGGTACCGCCAAGGATCCTGACGCCGTTTCCGATCCATACGTCATTTCCGATCAGAACCTGAACCCGATTCTTGGGATCGATATATTGAAATTCTTCGTAAGTGTCCTCTTTTGCATAAGAGAACCCCATGGCAGCGCTTTTGGAATAAAATGCCGGATGAAGCGCGACATGTCCGTCCAACGGATGGCTTCCGAGTTCTGTCCGAACTCCGCATCCGATGGAGGTGTATTTTCCGATCACCGTATCGGTAAGGTCACCGTCACTGTTGATATAGGAGCAAAAGCCCATTGTAACATGACTTAAAACGGTTCTTCTGCCGATGTAATTGCGTCCCAGAAGCCGGGTTCCTCCCTGCAGATACGCGCCCTGCCTGATCGTGCTCTTTGTGCGCCGCTCAATGCTCATCTTTTTGAACGGGAAAAGCAGCGTGCGATAGAACGCCGATAGAATTTCTTCCAGTTTTCTTTTGAACATAGTTCACCCTGTCCCTGCCATTCGCATATTCTGTATAAGTATAGTTGATTTTACAGTCAAAATCAACTGTGCTATAATCTCCTAAGACGCATAATTTCAGCATTTTAAGGTGAAGCGCATGCCACTTTTCAGTATCATTACGACCTGCCGCAACGCATCGGCCTGTATTGCAAAAACAATCGAATCCATCCTCAAGCAGGATTTCCGCGATTTTGAATATCTCATCATGGACGGATGCTCAACGGATGATACGCTCCGAATCGCAGCCTCTTATGCGGCTTCGTTTCAGGATGCAGGGATCCCCTATCATGTTTTTTCAGAAAAAGATCACGGGATTTACGAAGGAATGAATCACGGGGTTTCGCATTCCAACGGTGAATATCTGAATTTTATGAACGCCGGCGATTGCCTTTACGAAACGGATACGCTTCGCAGGGTGGCGAATCATATTGATTCGGTATCTGACAGCGCCCGTCCGGATCTCATCTACGGCGACGCGGTTGCCGTTGAATTCGATCAGACCTACAGGTACGGGAAGGATCTTCGCCTGATAGAGCAAAGGATGCCCTTTTCTCATCAAAGCGTCTTCGCAGCGAGAGAATTGCTGCTTGCCTACCCCTTGAGAGAAGACTTACGTATCGGTTCCGATTATGATTTTCTGCTGACGGCTTATCAGAACGGGGCGGTTTTCTCGGACGCCGGATCGACGATATGCACGGTGACGCTCGACGGATTGTCCTCGGTGGATTTGATCCATACTTTTGAAGAAACCGTCGCCATCCAGAGAGCCCATGGGATAGATCTCTTTCCCGGTTCCGCTTATGATAAGAAGCTCCGAAGTTATCGCGTGAAGCAGTTTGTGATGGATCATTTTCCGAGATTTATGATTCGGGCGATCAGAAAAATACAGCGCATCAAGAGAGGTCAGAATGAACACTGTTAGAATTGCATTCTCCGATTTCTGGGACGGCTTCGATCCCGAGGATAATTTTATTACGAAGGCTCTGCACAGGCATTTTATCGTGGAACTGTCCGACCAGCCCGACTTTGTCTTCTGTTCCAATTTCGGCAACAGACATCTGAAATACCGCTGCGTCAAGATCTATTTTACGGGAGAGAATCTCTGCCCCGACTTTAACCTTGTCGATTATGCCATGGGCTTTCAGCCGATCGAATACTGCGACAGATATCTTCGCCTGCCCCTCTACGTGCTTTATGACGAAGCCTGCAAACTCGCCCTGCACAAACATGAACATGTAATCGACGACAGCCCCGTACGCAAAAAATTCTGCAATTATGTTATCAGTAACGCCATCTCCGATCCGGCGAGGGATGAGATGATTGCGCTTTTGAATTCCTATCGTCCGGTGGATTCCGGCGGAAAATACAGGAATAACGTTGGCGGTCCGGTCCCCGACAAGATCGCCTTTGAAAAAGATTACAAATTCACCATGTGCTTTGAGAATACCTCTTCCATCGGTTATACCACTGAGAAAATCATGGAAGCGTTTGCGGGCGGAACGGTTCCGATCTACTGGGGCAATCCCGAAATCGCCGGAGAATTTAACCCCGACGCCTTTCTCAACTGCCATGATTTTTCCTCGTTTGAAGAAGTGCTTTCGGAAGTAAAAAGAATTGATTCGGATGACGCGTCCTATCTTGCCATGCTGCGGGCGCCCATACTGACGGAAGACTCGGAAGCGAAGAAATATCTGTCTTTTGACTATCTTTCCGATTATCTTGCTTCTGTTTTAAGTCAAAAGCCGGCAGAAGCTTTCCGCCGCAACCGAATCTATATCGGTGCGCGTTACGAACAGCAGGCAAGGTTCCACCAGCGGATCGATCGTCTGTTATATCTCCCCAGGCGTGCCGTCTATTCTCTGAAGAATCTGCTGCAAAGAAAGAAATGATCACATTTTTCGGTAGATTGCATAGAACAGCATCAGCGTCCCCATGAGATGGGATCTGATGAGAAAAAGCGGGATTCTCTTTGCAAATGTCAAATTGGAATACTTAAGTTTCGCAAACGCCTCCTGATAAGGATCTGTTTTCGCGGCTCGGCGCATTTCTCCGATTCTGAAAAAAATGCTTTTTCGATTCTTCGGATGCAGATAATCCATATCCATGCTTTCCAGAAAGAAAAACATACAGCGCATATAATACGCCTGCATAAAATAATCAGGCTTCCGGTGCTGTGTAACAAACTCTTTCATCAGCTTTAACGCCTTGCGATAGACCTCAATTCCGCCATCCCTGTATTGATAAGACGCCGAATCCGGCAGTTGCCTGTAATCATACAGATATGCATTCAGATATCCGATCCGATCCGCCGCTTCAAACACACGGAGATTGAAGTTTACATCCTCGGAACGTTCGATGCCGACAGGATAGCGCAGATGATGCGCTATCAGAAAATCAAGACGGTACAGTTTGCAGCAGCATGAGCCGGAACCGTATCGACTGGCAGGGTATTCATACATCGGAAGATCGCCGACGAAAGCCTTTAATTCGAGACATTCTTTTTCTTTCTCGCCAAGGAGCCGGATATCTTCCACAAACGGGGCATGCTTTTCCTTACGGTGCGGGAAGATTCTGTAATCTCCCCACAGCAGAACTTCAAGCGCGTCCTCTTCCGCTCTCATAAAAACCGTTTCCAGGGCGGTCGGGTCTATGACATCGTCGGAATCCACAAAGGTGACATACTTGCCCGCGGCTGTTTCCAAACCTTTGTTTCGGGCGGCGGAAACGCCCCTGTTCTCCTGATGGATCACGTGCATACGGGGATCCTTCCTCGCGTATGCATCGAGGAGCCCGGCATTCTCCGCGGTCGATCCGTCATCTACCGCAATGAGTTCCAGCGATCGAAACGTCTGCGAGAGGATGCTTTCGATACATTCCCTAAGATACGCTTCCAAAACATGATAAACCGGCACGATCACCGACACCTGAATCCTGTCCTTCTCATCCATCCGTCTCATCCCTTATTCTGCGTTTTCTATCAAATCACTGACGGTTTCGGTCATTCTCTCCCACGAGAACCGATAAGCGGCTTCACGGATTCCTGTTGCAAAGCGCGTTGCCAGATCTTCCTCATAGAATCTTCGAACGGCGTCGGCAAGCGCTGCATCATCCCCTTTGGGAACCACCAGTCCCGTCTCTTCATTCGTCACAACTTCGGGAAGCCCGCCGACGTCTGTCACGATCACCGGCTTTTCAAAGCCGTAAGCGATCTGCACGATCCCGCTCTGTGTTGCGGATTCATAGGGCAATACCACCAGATCGGAAGCCTTGAAATATTTCTCCACCTCCCGGTCAGGCACATAGCCGTCTACAATGGTCACAAGGGTTTCAATGCCTTCTTCCCGGATCTGCTCCAGGTACGTTTCTTTGTTGCCGTCGAAATCTCCCACCACGAAGAGATGCGGCAGCCCTTGCTGCATGCCCTCTCTTTGCAGCATTCCCATCGCGCGGAGCAGGTGTTTGAGTCCCTTATATTCCCGGACATAACCGAAGAACAGAAGCATTCTCTCCTGCGCGCCGATCTCTAAGCGCTCTCTTGCTTCTTCCTTGGTCAGCGCTCCGAAATCAAACGCCGAATAGGTCGGATGTACCTGCACTCTTAAGTTCGCATCCGGCTTGATGCCGAGAAGATCCGCCGCTTCCGTTTCCGAATGCAGAATAAAGGCGTTTCCGCGTTTTAACGTCCATTTGGCAAGCAAACGGTCCAGCGGAAACCTCTCATGCGGAAAGACGTTGTGACAGATGATGATTTTCACTGTTGATTTCAGACGCGACTGCAGCAGAAGATAGCACGGAGCGAAATAGGGGTGCCACCATTCGATGATCACCGCGTCCGGCTGCTGTTTTCGAATCCGCTTTGCGACACGCAGGATATTAAACGGGTTGGCGGTATGAAGCAGAAACTTTGCCCCCTCCACCCGAAAGGTATCATTAGAAAAATCCTTTTGCTCTCGTCGCAAGAGGATTTTCGGGTACTGCATCTTGTAGGAAATCACTTCGGTATGAAATTTGGCAGCCAGCGCTTTCGCAAGCAGTCCCGTATAGTGCGCGATTCCGCCTTTATAAGGATAGACCGGCCCGATCACAATTACAGTTTTAGGATCCATTGCTTTCCAATCCGCTTTCTATTTGTGGTAGACGCCGTCTTGCGCCTCATCCTTTTCGTTGTAATCCAGTCTGCGGACTCTGTACTGGATATCCTCGAGCAACTTACGGTTCGAGGCGATGATGTCCGCCTGCAGCCCCAGCACAAAGGTCATGAAGCCGAGCAGCAGAAGCGTACTGGCAAAAATCAGGGATTGCACATGACCGCCGCCCTGTCCGATACTTAAGTAGACAAGAAAGCGGATGCCCAGAATCAGACCGCCAATGAAGGGAATCATTCCCAGCATGCTGAAAAAGGTCAGCGGGCGGTACATGAGAAAGGCTCTGATGATCGTTACCATGGAACGTTTCACATAACCGAACATGCTGTGGAACAGCCTCGATTTCCGAAGTTCACCGTTCGTGCGGATCGGAACGGAATCGATCGCGATGTTCGTTCTGCCCGCCTGCACGATCGTCTCCAGCGTGTAAGTGTAATTGTTCATGACGTTCAAATGCATGGCGGCTTCCCTGCTGAACGCTCGAAATCCGCTCGGCGCATCCGGAATCTCGGTGTCGGACGCCTTCCTTACGACGTAACTTCCGAAATGCTGCAGTTTCTTCTTCAGCGGAGAGAAATGCTTTGTTTCGTCAATCGGACGTTCACCGATCACAATGTCCGCCTTTCTCTCAAGAATCGGACGCACCAGTTTCTCGATATCCGCTCCGCAATACTGATTGTCCGCGTCCGTATTGACGATAATGTCCGCTCCGTTCCTCAAACAGGCGTCGATGCCTGCCATGAATCCCTTCGCCAGACCCTTGTTTCTCGTAAAACTGACCACATAGTTCACGCCCCATTTCCTGGCGACCTCTACGGTTTGATCCGTGCTGCCGTCATTGATGATCAGATATTCGATCTCATCGATACCGTCAATCTGCCGCGGCAGGTCATTTAATGCAATTTCAAGTGTCTCCGCCTCGTTCAGGCACGGGATCTGAATCATCAGTTTCATATCATTCCTCTTCCTTTGTGATATAGATCGGACGCTTCTTCGTCTCCAGGTAAGTCTTGGACAGATACTGCCCGAGAATGCCGATACAGAACAACTGAATGCCGCCGATAAAGGTCGTGATACAGACCATGGACGGCCAGCCGTAGGCTGACGGATCATTTCCGAACAACTTTCGGATCACGATTGCCAGGATCAGCACAAACGAAATAAAGGTGAAGAAGAACCCCATCATGCTTGCCAGATTCAGCGGCGAGGTGGAAAATGCCGTGATTCCTTCCAGCGAATATTTGAACAGTTTCCAGAAAGACCACTTCGTCTCCCCCGCCACACGCTCGACATTTTCATAAGCGAACCATTTGGTTCGAAACCCGACCCAGCCGTAGATTCCCTTGGTGAATCGATTATATTCCCCCATGTCCACAATGGCGTTCACCATGGTTCTGGTCATGATGCGATAGTCTCTCGCACCGTCTACGACTTCGGTTTTGGACATTTTGTTTATCAGTTTATAAAAACATCTTGCAAAGAACGAACGGATCAGGGGCTCTCCCTTTCTGGTCACCCTTCTGGTCGCGGCGGAATCGTAGCCTTCCTCCGTCACGGCTGCATACATCTGAGGCAGCAGTGCGGGCGGATCCTGCAAATCGGCGTCCATAATGACGACATAATCGCCTTTTGCTTTACAAAGTCCCGCGTAAATTCCCGCTTCCTTACCGAAATTCCTCGAAAAGGACACGAAATGCACGCGCTTATCCCGCTCTCTCAACTGTTTGATCACTTGCAGCGTTTCGTCGCCGGATCCGTCATCTATAAAAAGCAGTTCGAATTCCACTTCCGGAAAGCGGTTCTGAAACATTTCCATCGTATTCCGCATCTCCTCATAGAAATACGGAATCGCCGCTTCTTCGTTATAACAGGGAACTACCGCTGTCAGTAATTTCATTCTTCTCTCCCTTTCCTTCGGTCGGCAAGGTGCGCCTTACGCTTTCTTTCTGAGGATGTCGTCTCTCTGTGCGGGAACTTCCGATTCCAATATCACGTGCAGCTCCTGCTGCGGGTGCGGCGCACTTTCCTGTTCGCGACCGTCCTGATCCGTGATCCTCAGTACGATGGCGGGAATATTGCCACCGTCCCGTTTCATGATCTCGATCTTGTCACCGATGCTGAACTTGTTGCGCTGCCGCGTTACAAGCGCACCGTCAGGATCCATTCCCGAAACAGTGCCCAGATAGGTATATTCCTTGATATAGGTACTGTTTTCGTAGATCTGCGTCTCTTCCGCCTCTCTGCCGAAATAGAAACCCGTGGTAAACTGCCGGTAGGTGCATTTGCCGATTTCTTCATGATAAAACGGCATCCGTTCACGATATTTTGCTTCCGATTCGAAGTAGTCATCGATCGCAAGTCGATAAGTTCTGGCAACGGTTGCAATGTAAAGCGCTGTTTTCATGCGACCTTCGATCTTGAAACTGTCGATCCGTGCTGCAACCATCTCCGGAATATGCTCGATCATGTTCAGATCCTTCGAATTAAAAAGAAAAGTACCCCGCTCATTCTCATAGACCGGCATATATTCTCCCGGTCTTGTCTCTTCTACGACCGCATATTTCCAACGACACGGGTGCGTACAAGCGCCGCGGTTCGCATCTCTGCCCGTCAGATAATTCGACAGCAGGCACCTGCCGGAATAGGAAATACACATGGAACCGTGAATGAAACTTTCGATCTCCATTTCCGCAGGGATCTTGTCTCGAATCTCCCTGATCTCCTGCAGCGACAATTCCCGTGCGCTGACCACCCGTTTTGCGCCCTGCTGCCACCAGAACAGATAGGTCTGATAATTTGTATTGTTCGCCTGGGTGCTGATATGGATATCAATCTCCGGACAAATTTCCTTCGCCAGCAGGAATAGCCCCGGATCCGAAATGATCAGCGCATCCGGCCGCAGCTCCTTTAATTCCGCGAAATATTCCCTTGCGCCTCTCAAATCGTCGTTATGCGCCAATATATTGGCGGTCACATATACCTTGACGCCGTGTGCATGCGCAAATTCGATGCCTTCACGCATTTCTTCCGCACTGAAATTCTTCGCCTTGGCACGGAGCCCGAAAACCTCTCCGCCGATATAAACCGCATCCGCACCATAGATCACAGCGGTTTTCAGCACCTCAAGACTGCCCGCCGGAATCAGCAGTTCCGGTTTCTTCTGATCCTTCATTTCGCACTTCCCGTCTGTTTCTTACCATCACGCAGAACGCTTACCGTAACTCCGTCGCCGATCGGCAGCACGGACGTCGTAAGACCCTCTTCATGCGTCAAAAGATATAAATATTCACGCATTCTGGAATGGATCGTCCGGTTACGTCTGGTCACAGCGAACCGTGACTGCCATACATCTCCGTCCTGCAGGACATTGTCGGATATCAACAGACTGCCCTCTTGCATCATTCTTCTGACATGCGGATAGAAATTGAGATATTGCCCTTTTGCAGCGTCCATGAAAATCAGGTCGTACGAATGACCGGCATCCGCCAGTTCCTGCAAAAGATCCGCAGCATCACCCTTTAAAAAGCGGATTCGATCTTCATAACCCGAAGTTCTGAAATTCTCCTCCGCAATCGCAAAACGCTTTTCGTATTTCTCAATCGTCGTGATGCAGGCGTCTTCCGGCGCATATTCCGCCATCAGGATCGCAGAGAATCCGATCGCCGTACCCACCTCCAGAATCCGTTTCGGACGGTGCAGCTCCAGCAACAACCGGAGCAGATTCTGTGTCGGACGTCTGATGATCGGCACCCGCAACTGCGTTGCCCGTTGTTCGAGCGCGTCCAAAAAAGGGCTGTTCCCCGTCTGAAGCGACTCGATATATGCCATACACCTTTCGTCCGCGATCAATTGCTTTCCTCTTCCTCTGCCGTCGACGTTCCGCCCTCGCTTTCGTCACCGAGCAGTACCGCCAGCATTTCCTCCGCCGTCATTGAAGTATTCAGCGTAAACATGCCGGGATGAATGTCTCCGTCATACATGGACAACGCTTTCTGGGCGCGAAACAGTTTCGCATCCTTGATCAGTCCCTTTTCTTCCAGCCTCTTCGCCACGTCACCCGTATTGTCACTCTTCGAAACCGTGATCTGAATATCGCGTCCCGGCGGCGCGCTCATCGGTTCCTCCGTAAAGATACGAAAACCGAAATGATATGCCTTCCCGCCAAGCCGTACCAGCACAATCGCCAGCACCACCAGGATCACCGCCCGGATCACCGTTCCCAAAAAGGAATAAGCAAACTGCTTTCCTTTCATCTTCGTCCTCCTAAATTATCCCCACAGGGATCAAATTCCCAATTCAGCCGCCATGGCGGAACGAATTTCCTGAAACATTCTGCAATAATCGATTTCCGCCTGCATGAAACCATGCACAACGGGATCGGCGTTCAACGTATCGAATTCCGCGTGCAGCCGTTCCTCTTCCTCTGCGCTCACATCTTCCTGCATGATCTCCGTAATCTCTCTGACACGCAGCACCGCATCGCGCAGCGTCGGGAACTGCTTCAGTTTCTCTTTCTGCTGCAAGTAGTTCCGATATGCTTCATAACTCTTCAACTGATCAATATATTCGCTCATTCTTCCACTTCCATAATGACCGGAAGGATCATCGGTTTCCGTTTCGTCTTCTTCCAGACATAACTGCCGAGCGCGTCCTTCATCGTATTTTTCATTTTGCCCCAGTCGGTCACGTTGTTCTCACGCAATTGGAGAAAGGTATCTTCGATCACGCCTCTGGCTTCTTCCATCAACTCGTCGCTTTCCTTCACATAGACAAAGCCTCTTGTGATGATCTCGGGTCCCGCAAGCAGTTCTCCGCTTCCCCGCTGCAGTGTCATCATGATCAGGATAATGCCGTCCTGCGACAGGATCTGACGGTCTCGCAGCACCACGTTTCCGACGTCGCCGACGCCGAGTCCGTCCACAAAGACCGCACCGGTCTTCACATGATCCACGATCTCTCCGCCGTTTCGATCAAACGCAAGCACGTCTCCCGAAGAGAGGATCATAATATTTTCTTTCGGGATTCCGAGCAAGGCCGCAATATTCGCCTGCGCTTTTAAGTGTCTGTATTCTCCGTGTACCGGAATCACATAGCGGGGCTTCACCAGCGTATAGATCAGTTTGATCTCCTCCTGGCAGGCATGACCGGACACATGTGCATCCTGGAAAATCACGTCCGCACCCTTCATGCAGAGTTCGTTGATGACCTTCGAGACCGCCTTTTCATTGCCCGGAATGGCTTTCGAACTGAAAATCACAAGATCTCCGGGCTTGATCGCCACCTTTTTATGCATATTCAGCGAGATTCTGGAGAGTGCCGCCATCGCCTCGCCCTGCGAGCCCGTCGTGATGATAACGGTTTGCTCGTCCGGATAGTGATGCAGCGTTTCATTATCGATCAGGGTGTTCTCGGGAATGGAAATATAGCCGAGTTCCGTTGCCTTCTGAATGATATTGACCATGCTGCGTCCTTCCACGACCACCTTCCTGCCGTACTTACAGGCGGAGTCGATGATCTGCTGCACCCTGTCCACGTTTGAAGCAAAGGTGGCAACCAGAATCCTTGCATCCTTATGATCCGCAAAGATCGTGTCAAAGGTTCTGCCCACCGTACGCTCCGAACTCGTGAACCCGGGGCGTTCCGCATTGGTGGAATCGCACAGCAACGCGAGCACGCCTTCCTTGCCCAGTTCCGCGAACCGCTGCAGATCAATGGCTTCTCCGAACACCGGTGTATAATCCACCTTGAAATCGCCCGTATGTACGATCGTTCCGACAGGGGATTTGATCGCCAGCGCACAGGCATCCGCAATACTGTGATTGGTTCTGATAAATTCAACGTCGAAACTGCCAAAGCGCACATGATCTCCATACTTCACTACATGAAGTTCCGTGTTGTCCTGCATTTCATGCTCGCGCAATTTCCCTTCGATCAATGCCGTTGTCAGGCTTGTCGCATACACCGGTACATTCACTTCCCGCAGGATATAGGGCAGTGCGCCGATATGATCCTCGTGTCCGTGCGTAATGACAAACGCCTTGACCTTGTCCGCATGTTCGGTCAGATAGGAAACATCCGGAATGACCAGATCGATTCCCAGCATATCGTCCTCGGGAAACGCCAGTCCGCAATCCACAACAATGATCTCATTCGCATATTCGAACGCGGTGATGTTCATTCCGATCTGTTCCAGTCCGCCCAGCGGAATGATGCGCAATCCGCCTTCTCTTTTCTCTTTATGATTACCCAAACTTACCTCCTATTGAATCTCTATGTCTCCGATCGCTTCTTCAAACACCTTCGCGATCGCCTGTAGTTCGCTTTCATCCTCTACCGTCTCGTAGATCGATTCCGCTGCGGATTCCGACGCCGTATCCCGAAGAATCAGCGCTTCCGCTTCCTCTTCCATGGAATCGGCTACCAACAGGTAGTTCACCCCGCCAATCCGCGTCGAATCGAGCACATAGAACGAAACCTCTTCCGTTCCGTCGAAAAACTGTATCTTATCCATTCTGTCTCCTGTCTTCTTCCGGCAACCCGTAATCCAAATATCCCTGCAGAATCAGCATTGCCGCAACCGAATCCACATATTTCCCGCGGTCTTCCCGTTTGACACCGCATTCCGTCATCAGTTCGTCCGCTTCCACCGTTGTCAGACGTTCATCCCAGAGCACCACATCCAGCCCCGTGCGCTGCACCAGCCGATCCCGAAACGCCAGCGTCTTCTCGGCCCGCTCCCCCATGGAGTCGTCCATATTACGGGGAAGTCCCAGAACGATCCTCTCGACCTGATGTTCCGCAACCAACGCTTCAATCCTTGCAAGCGTCTTACGGATCTTTCTCTCCGAATCACGCCTGATAATTTCAAGTCCCCGCGCAGTAAGAAGCAGAGGATCGCTCAGTGCTACCCCCACTGTCTTGGAACCGAAATCCAACCCCATGATCCGCATCTTATTTCCAGCCGTTGTGTCTGATATATTGCGTCAACAGCTCCTCAACCAGTTCGTCCCGCTCCACCTTCATGATCAGACTTCTGGCATTGTTGTGGCTTGTGATATAGGTCGGATCCCCTGACATGATATATCCGACGATTTGATTCACCGGATTGTAGCCCTTTTCCGTCAGTGCTTCATAGACCGTCGACAGTACGACCCTGACGCCGGTTTCCGGCTCCGCCTGAACCTGAAAATATTGGGTATGTTCCATATCCTGCATAGCCATTCTCCTTATCGCATACTTATTGGTATCATACTACTTTTCGCTCGAAAAAACAAGAATTCCATCCTTTTGCAGCCTTGTCGGCACAACGGTCACGATCTCCCCCACGCGTCCGATTTCCGCAGGAAGCGCAACCCTGACATACTCCTTGGTAAACCCGGTCAGGAAGCGTCTGTCTTCAATCACTTCCGGCGTTTCCGCAAGTACCGAAACCGGTCTGTTCAGGAAGCGTCTCCGAAACGCTTCTTCTCTTTTCTCTCCGGCTTTGATCAGGATCTGCGACCGTTCCGCTTTCACTTTCTCCGTCAACTGTCCCCGCATGCGATCCGCTGCGGTTCCGCGCCTCCTGCTGTATTTGAAAATATGCGTCTCATAGAAATCTATGCGGTCAAGGAAGCGCCGCGTTTCTTCGAATTCCGCTTCCGTTTCCTGCGGGAAGCCGACAATCACATCCGTCGTGATTGCGGCATCGGGGAAATACGCCCTGATACGCGCAGCCCTGTCGGCATATTCCTTCGTGGTATAATGTCGGTTCATCCGTTTCAGCACCGCATCCGATCCGCTCTGCAGCGAGAGATGAAAATGCGGGCAGAACGCTTCCGTTTCACGCAGCCCCTGTAAGAATTCTTCCGTGATGATACGGGGCTCCAGCGACCCCAAACGCACCCGCTTCACCTGCGGAAGCGCTGCCGTCTT
>CAZNCH010000037.1:0-21460 GCA_964571555.1 uncultured Lachnospiraceae bacterium
AAGTTTTTCTAAGGTGACCGTTGTAATGCAACCTTAGGAGGGCGGTGCTCTATCCTGCTGAGCTACGTAGACGAATATAACAGAGAAAATTCTATATTCCTGGTTATCAATATTGGGTTTTTACTTACGCATACTCCCTTACATTAGAAATAGGCGTTAATGGAACAGATAATCGATGCGTCCCTGCAGCCAGATATTTCCTTTGAATCGCCTTCCGACCTGAGGCTCACCTGTTAAGTCCATTGCATTAATACAAATTGTAAAGGACATCCCGTTACAATTCAAGTCTAAAACATAGATTTCTTCCTGCGTGATTCGATTTTGTTCCAGCGTTACGTCTTCGATTTCACCGAGGATCGTGTACTGATCACATTCGATACCGTAGGGCATGAAACTGGTATCTACAAGACTGAACACATCCTCTTTCAGGATTTTCTTGGAAAGGATGGTGTAGGTATCAATCTCATCCAGCGTCAGATTCTCAAGCGCGCCTTCGTCGCCCTGTCTTGCCGCTTCGATGAGCTGCGTTCTCGCAATTGCCGTTTCCTTGATCTTCTTGCGCTCTTTCTCATCCTTGCGGATCGGCAAGAGAATCATTCCCTGTGTGGAAAGTCCGGAGAAATAAATCGGACGTTTTTTGTCTTCCTGTCGCAGAGACTCCCTCATATATTCCAGTTCGTTCTGTAAATAAAAAATCAACGAAACACCGATTCGGTTGTCTTCCAAAACCCCGCCGAAGGACTCTTTCTCCGCGTGACGCTCGATTCCGACTTCTTCTTCGGTACTGATATTCTTGCCGATGCAGTAAGGATAATAGAAGTCCAGCATGAAATTCTCGTCCTCATCATATTCGCCGCGCAGTGTCACGCCGGTGGATTCCGAAAATTTGGCGCTGTATTCAAGTAATATGCTTTTCTGATCGGTTTCAACAAACTCTTTTTTCTCGGGTTCCAGTATAATTCGATTCAGAATTTCTTTGATTTCTTTCTTTTTCTTATATTCGCTGAAGCCAACAGCTCGTAGATACTGGTGCAATTTTCTTCCTCTGTCAATTGATCACTTTTTCTATAAAGATCCTTCGGTTCTCCGATAAGTTGATCAGTTTTTCCCCTTTATAATGCTTGCCGGATCGATCTTTCAGAAGTTTGACGATCGGTCGATCCGTATAGTGTTCGTTTTGCTCGACAACAACTCCCTCTTCCCCCATATTGGTCATAACTACGGTGCCCACCGGATATGCCGCTACGAATTGAAGGAAAATATCCACAACGCGTCCGTCAAAATAGACATTTTTATAACGTTTGAGATATTCTATCGCTTCCATGACATGTACCTGTTCATGACCGATCCCACAGATCATGTCGTCGAAAGTATCACATACCGTCACGATTCGCACCTCGATCGGGATATTCTTCTGCTTTAGCGGATACCCCGTCCCGTTCATGTGTTCATGGTGGAACAGTATGATTTTCCGCGCCGCCGAACTCATCCACTTCTCTTTTTCCACAGAAGAAAAGCCATATACGGTATGTTTTCTGAACTCAAACAGACCTTCGGGTGAAAAATGATACGGATCGACGTTTTGATAATCCAGCAGAATGTATTTCAATCCCAAGTCGTGAAGCAGACTTCCGACACCAATGGAAAATATGGCGTTTTGATCCAGATTCATCTTGATCGCCGTAAGAATCGACAGCGCGGAAACTGTAATCGAATGGTCATACAGATCCGCATTGCGCTCCTTGATGTCATATACGTTCTCAGCGATTTCATCCCGAGAGAAAATATCGTTGATGATTCTCTCTGCGGCTTCAGAAATTTCTTTTAGCGATTCTTCCTCTTTGAATACATAATTATTTAAGACTGTTTTCACTTTTTTCTGACAGTCCGCATGTAACTCTTCTTTGATTACTTCTTTCGGTTTTCCGCTAAAAACGTCTTCTTCAAATATCTGAACATCGACAATCCCGTATTCTTTCAGTTTGTCAATCTGGGCAAATCGAATTCTCGTGCCCTCATACATCAGCATTTGTCCGTCCGGTGCAAATACTGCCTTCGCCAGATATTCTCCGCCTTTTAGATCATCGGTTTTCACGATCTTCATGGAATGGTTGCGCCTCTCTTGATCTCGCTTCATCTTGCAATGCCAACATCAGTGCTTTCTTTTCTTCATCCCCCAGTGAGATTGCACATTCTCCGCGAATGATTTCTTTCGTGTAAACGTAACATCCGTCGCTGCTGTGAACGGAATTCAAAATAAACCCCGTTGCGTTGTCGTTTAACAACGCAACACAGAAACTGAGTTTCCCTCCCATTTCTTTGAACGCGTCATATTTTACAATTCCGACCCTCTGATAAGTTTCTTTCAGATTGATCAGAATTCTTTTGATATCTTTCCTGTTTTTATCGCTTATCGTTTTCAGTTTGCTGATATCCTCAAATACGTTTGCAAACTGCGCTTCCAGATTTTTTCCGTTCTTCCCCTGCATGAAGGTCTCATAACTGACCTTGAGTCTGCTGTATTTTGCAAGCAGTGTGAGAAGACAGATGCCCACGATGAAAACTAACAGAAACAAGACAATGAACAGGATTCCGGGATCTGTATTGATTCCCATCGCGCTTAGAATTTTACTGTTCATCTCTTATGCCTCTTCCTTTATTCCGAGCAGACACTCCGTCAGTCGTTCCAGTTCCTCTGCCGAAAAATACTCTATTTCGATCTTGCCCTTTTCCGTATCTTTCGCGTGGATCGCAACTTTGGTGCCAAGCGTGATTTTCAGTTTCTCTTCCAAGTCTTTATAGAGAAAATCCAATTCCGGCTTCTCCGGTTTAATGACCGGCGGCTTGCTTAATTCCTTCACCAATTTCTCAATATCTCTTACAGACAGTTTCTCATCAAATGCCCGCATCGCGGTCTGATATTGCAGTTCAGGATCTTCAATTGCAAGCAACGCCCTTGCGTGTCCGGAAGAAATCATATCTGTCTCGATCATTTCCTGAACCTTCTCCGAAAGTTTCAGCAAGCGTATGGTATTGGTGATCGCCACACGGCTCTTGCCCATGCTTTCCGCGATTTCGTCCTGCGTCATTTTGAACTCCGTCATGAGTCGTCTGTATGCGATCGCCTCTTCAATCGGATTGATGTCTTTTCGCTGGATATTCTCAATCAGAGAGATTTCCAGAATTTGCTTTTCTGTATAGTGCCCGACAATGACCGGAACTTCTTTCAATTCAGCGAGTCTTGCCGCGCGCCATCTACGTTCTCCGGCAATGATCTCATAATGATCCTTCCGATCTTGCACAAGAATCGGCTGAATCATTCCGTGATGCTGAATGGAATCTGCCAGTTCCTGTAATTCGTCTTCATTAAAGATTCTTCTCGGCTGCTTCGGATTCGGTTCTACTTTGGATAATTTCACGTACTCGACGCCGTTCCCGCTTTTTTCCGTTGTCTCCTTTTTCTTCTTCACCGGAACTGCTTCCGGCGGAATCAATGCATCTAACCCTTTCCCTAACCCTCTTGCTGCCATTCTTCTTCTCCTGTTTTTTCTTGTCCGTTTAGTTCTGTGCTATAATTTCATCTGCCAATTCTGCGTATTTCTCTGCGCCGACGGATTTCGGATCATATTTGCTGATGGGTTGTCCATAACTGGGCGCTTCTGCAAGTCTGACATTTCTTGGAATTAAGGTGTCGTAAATCTTGTGTTTTAAATTCGCTTTCACGCTTTCCACAACCTGCGCAGACAAGTTCGTTCTGGAATCAAACATTGTGAAGACTACCCCATCCATTGCCAGTTCGGGATTCAATCTTTCCTTTACCAGATTAATAGTGAAAATCAGTTGGCTTAGACCTTCTAGCGCATAATATTCGCATTGAATCGGAACGATAACGGAATCCGCGGTCGTCATGGCATTTACAGTCAACATACTGAGTGCGGGAGGACAATCGATCATGATATAATCATATTCGTCCTTAATCCAGTCTACTTCCTTCTTCAGAATGAATTCTCTCTGTTCTGTTCCAATCATTTCTACTTCAGCTGCCGCAAGGTTCGCATTCGACGGAAGCACTGCAAGATTGGGACAAACCTCTTTTATGATGCAGTCTCCGATCGAGCATTCGCCCAACAACAATTCATATACCGTGTTTTCCAGATCGTTTTTCTCTATTCCGAAGCCGCTTGTTGCGTTTCCCTGCGGGTCACAATCTATGACCAAAACCTTTTTCCCTTTCGCTGCCAATGCCGCAGATAAGTTTATGGCGGTTGTTGTTTTTCCGACGCCGCCTTTTTGATTTGTAATGGCAATTACTCTTCCCATATCAATATTTCTTCCTCATTTTTTTGATGCGATTCCGCATGCTTATTTAGTATAGCCTATCGATGCTTTATTTTCAACAAGTCGGTTTCACGTGAAACATTTTCCGTTGTGTCAGTTTCGACAGGGATGGAACACTATATCATGTTTCACGTGAAACATTTGCAGACAATATCTTGTGGAGATCTCTGCATGAAGCGCGATGTGACTTTCCGTGAAACAAAATTTTTAGTCACTTTCAACAATAAATTCCCCGAGAAAAAGAAGCAATTCCTTCATTTCCATCTTCGCGCGCATCGGATCAGTATCAATAAAATGGTAGCAATTATCCAGGCGATGCTGTAATTTCACAAGTTCCTCTTTGGTAAGCGCCGTCGGCTGTTCTTTTTCGTCTTTGAAAATACTTTCATTGGAAGTTAAAAGTTCCAACAGCATTTTCATGCGATCCGCTCGCTTGGAATAATAACGAAGCATGCGCTCAACTTCAAGGTTCGACTGTATCAGATCTTCTTTGGTTTCCTTTAACTTCGCAGATTTCTCTGTTTCGGAAGAAATTCTTCTCCTGGGAGAAAAGACCTTGAGATCGACGTCTTCCGTTTTGCTCATGGAGCGGATCTGCAAATCCAACTCGTCCAGTTTCGAAACATTGTTATCATATTTTACCTGAAGTTTTATCGCTTCCTTGGAGAATTCGTCATAGAGTTCTGAAATCACCTGCTTTGCTTCTTTACTCTGCTCCATATCATCACCTGCTTTCTTTCGGAACCAAAGGTTCCCTTGTCGGCGTACCGGCTTTTCTGGGATAGGGCGGTGGAGTGATTTCTGTCTTCTCAACGAAAACCAATATCCTTCCCAAATCGGAATTGGGGAGAACATATTTTTCCATCCTGCGAAAAGAACCGCCGAGTTGTTTGATTGCATACTCTGCCGCAGCCATCTCGGCATTTGCTTTCTCTGACTTATAGGAAACAAACCATCCGCCTTTTCGAACCAGTGGCAAACAATACTCTGAAAGCGTTGTCAGATTCGCGACCGCTCGCGAGGTACAGAGATCAAACCGCTCCCGTAAGTTTGCATCATGTCCGAGATCCTCTGCTCTTCCATGGATCGTAGAAATGTGTTCCAGTTCCAATTTTGAAATTACCAGATCAAGAAAACGAAGTCGCTTCTTGAGAGAATCTGCCAGGACAACACGAAGGGAAGGACATAATATTTTCAGCGGAACTCCCGGAAAGCCAGCACCGGTCCCAAGATCCAGCAAGGACTGTTCGGAAAGGGAATGGAATCGTCCCAGCGCAAGACTATCCAAAAAGTGCTTCTTCATCACCTCACCCGGCTCTGTTATGGCGGTGAGATTCATGAAAGAATTCCATTCCATAAGTAAATCATTGTATCGGGAAAACTGAATGATCTGTTTGTCGGAAAGAACAATGTTCCATTTTTTAAGATCCTCTATTAACTGTTCCACATGAAACCTCCCTTCTTATTCTTTGTTTCCGGAACCGGAAGAAATATAAACGAGCAAAACGGAAATGTCAGCAGGAGAAACTCCCGAAATTCTGGATGCCTGCCCGATGGATGCCGGTCTGATCTGATCCAGTTTCTGCACCGCTTCTTTTCTCAGGCTCTTCACGGCATAATAATCAATATCATGGGGGATCCTGCGTTTCTCAAGTTTCTTAAACCCTTCCACCTGCTTTTTCTGACGCTTGATATACCCTTCATATTTGATGTTGATATTGACCTGTTCTATTACATCAAGAGAAAGCGGCTTCCGATTAGGGTCAATGACCTCCAGCGCTTCATAAGATAATTCCGGACGACCGATCAAATCATAAAGACTGGCACCCGACTTTAAGACGGTACTTTGATGTTGAGTCAGCAACGACTGTACCGCCTCGGATTCTCCGACATAGGTATGTTGTAACCGATGAATCTCCTCGTTGATCTGTCTTTCCTTTTCCGTAAGGGCATCCATCTGCGCTTTGGAAATCAGACCGACCTCATATCCGATTCTGCGCAGTCGAAGATCGGCATTGTCCTGTCTTAACAGCAAACGGTATTCCGATCGGGACGTCATCATACGATAGGGTTCAAAATTATCCTTCGTGACCAGATCATCTATCAGCACACCAATATAACCCTGCGATCTGTCGATCACGATCGGTTCCCGATGAAGCACGGTAAGCGCCGCATTGATTCCGGCAATCAGACCCTGTGCGGCAGCTTCTTCATAACCGGAACTCCCGTTAAACTGTCCGGCACTGAACAACTTTCTAATTGCTTTGAATTCAAGGGTCGCCTTTAACTGCTTCGCACTGATGCAGTCATATTCGATCGCATACGCATTTCGTACGATCTTACACTGCTCGAGTCCAGGCACGGTTCGATACATCGCAAGCTGAACATCTTCCGGCAGAGATGACGACATACCGCTGACATACATTTCATTGGTATGAAGTCCTTCCGGCTCAATAAAAACCTGGTGCCGATCCTTATCAGAGAAACGCACCACCTTATCTTCAATCGAAGGACAGTATCTCGGACCGGTTCCTTCAATCACGCCGGCATAGATCGGGGAGCGGTCGAGATTGCTCCGAATGATTTCATGCGTATCCGTATTGGTATAGGTCAGATAACAAGGAACCTGTTCCTTTTGAATCGTTTCCGGATCTGTCGAAAATGAAAAAGGAACAATTCTCTCATCGCCGTATTGCGGCTGCATTTTGGAATAATCCAGCGTCCGCCCGTCCATACGCGCCGGAGTTCCCGTTTTAAAACGTATGAGTTCAACGCCGGCTTTTTTCAGAGACTCCGATAAGCGATTCGCAGCACGTAGCCCGTCCGGACCGGTATAAGTAATCGTTTCTCCGCAGAGACATCTGGCTTTTAAGTAGGTTCCCGTACACAGAACGACCGCCTTGGCATAATAGACGCCTCCGGTTTCAATGGCAACGCCTTTGATCATTCCGTCTTCAATCAGAAGATCTGTTACTTCCGCCTGTTTGATGGTCAGATGTTCCTGATTCTCAAGCGTCTTTCGCATCGTCAGAGAATAATCGATTTTATCGGCCTGTGCCCGCAGCGAATGCACTGCCGGACCTTTGGATCCGTTCAACATCTTGGACTGAATAAAGGTCTTGTCGATGTTCTTCCCCATTTCGCCGCCAAGCGCATCCAATTCCCGAACAAGGTGTCCTTTGGATGTTCCGCCGATATTCGGATTGCAGGGCATGAGTGCTATGCTGTTTACACTGACCGTAAAGATGATCGTTTCCAGTCCGAGCCGTGCACAGGCAAGCGCTGCTTCACATCCGGCATGACCCGCACCGACGATCGCAATATCATAATTCTCGAAAAATGAAGATGGCATACTATTTCCCCGTACAGAATTTAGAAAAGATTTCATTTATGATATCATCTTCTACACGTTCACCTGTCATTTTGCAGAGATCATCATAAGCATTGGTGAGATCGATCGAAAGGAAGTCTTCCGGAAGTCCTGCTTCAATACTGTGAAGTACTTCCTTCAAGCTGTTGACTGAATCAGTCAGCGAATCATACTGACGTTCATTTGAAATAAAAATCTCATCGTTATATTTGAGTGAACCCTTTATGAATTCATCGGTAATATATTGTCTGAACTCATCGAATCCCGTCTGTTCTTTGGCGGAAATCGTAATGATACGATGGGAAGACAGCTTGCGGATCTGGGCTTCGCCGATACAAGGAGCCAGATCCATTTTGTTCAGAAGAATCAACGCTCTTCTTTCTTCAATCATGCGAAGGATCTCTTCATCAGAGGAATCAAGCGGCATGGATGCATCAAGGATCATGAGCACGAGATCCGCCCGATCAAGTAATTCCTTCGATTTGCTGACGCCAATACGTTCGACAATATCCTCGGTTTCATGTATTCCCGCAGTATCAACCACATTCAGATTAATTCCGTTGACCATAATCTGCTCGGAAATGGAATCTCTGGTCGTTCCGGCGATCTCCGTAACAATGGCGCGCTCTTTTCCGAGCAATGCGTTCAAAAAAGAGGATTTGCCGACATTCGGTTTCCCTACAATAACCGTATGGATGCCTTCCTGTAAGACCAGCCCGTCCTGATAGGAAGAAATCAGCCGATTCAGCTCTGCAATGATATCTGTCACCGTACCGGCAAGTTTCTTGGAATATCCGCTCAGATCGTAATGCTCCGGATCATCCAGCGCCGATTCAATCAAGGCAATCTGATATAACAATTGATCTTTCATTGCCGCAACTCTATGAAACAGTTTGCCGGTCAGATGTTGAAGCGAATTATCCATGGCAAAACTGTTCTTGGAATGAATCAGGTCAATGACCGCTTCCGCTTCGGAGAGATCGATACGCCCGTTTAAAAAAGCCCGCTTTGTAAATTCTCCCGGTTCCGCCGCTCTGGCGCCGTGTTTCAATACGGTTTTCAGGATCTGCGTCATGAGGTAAACGCCGCCATGGCAGTTGATTTCTACAGTGTCTTCCCTTGTGAAGCTTTTCGGCGCTTTCATCGGAATCAGAAGTACCTCGTCAATGAGTCGACCGTCATCGTAAATATACCCATAATAGACTTTATGACTCGTAATCTCTGATAACGCCGCTCCGGACGGTGTTTGAAATATCTTCTTAACAACAGAAAAAGAATCATCGCCGCTGATTCTGATGATTCCTATTCCTGCCGTATTCATACCCGTTGCTATTGCAGCAATTGTATCAGTATGAATCATATCAAATCTCCGCTTAAACGCTTATTTATTCAACGTGATCACAACTCTTCTGTAAGGCTCTTCTCCTTCGCTGTGTGTGCTGACATATTTATCATTCTGCAATGCGGAATGGATCACTCGCCTCTCATAAGGATTCATCGGCTCCAAGGTCACCGGTCTCTTCGTTCTCTTTACCTTATAGGCAAGGTTCTTCGCAAGATTATCCAGGGTTTCTTTTCTTCTGGTTCGGTAATTCTCCGTATCAACCTTTACTCTTGTATAACCGGAAGTTCCTTTATTTACAACGAGACTTGTCAGATACTGCAGAGAATCCAGTGTCTGTCCGCGCTTTCCGATTAAAACGCCCATGTCCGGTCCCGACAGTTCAATGCTGATTTCCTCTTCGTTCTTTTCTATTTTGATCTCAACCTCCATCCCCATTGCATTGAAAACCTGCGTGAGGAATTCTTTGGGGTCGTTTGCTTCCGATGCGGAAACCGTTGTTTTTTCTCCCCTATTCGTATCTTTATCGGTTATATCTTTCTTGGCTGCTTCTTTCGTTTCTTCCTTCTTTACTTCTTTTTTCTTACTTTCTTCCTTTACGGCGTTTTCATCTTTCACTCTTGCTCTGATCACTGCATCTTTTGCCGCAAAGCCAAGAAATCCGCTGGTTCCTTTTTCAATCACTTCATAGTCAAGACGATCGCTTGTCACTGTCAGTTTCTGACATGCTTCGGTGATGGCATCATCTACTGTTTTGCCGGATACTTCAATATATTCCATCCTGTAACCTCCCAATTACTCTTTTTCAGAGTCCGTCTTATTATCTTCGTTGTACTGTTTCACCATATATGCCTTTGCGGCAATTCCGCCCGGTTTGATCCCGTTCTTAGCATAATAATCATTCACTCTCTTGATTACGGCTTCCTTTTCTTCCGCTGTCTTTGTACTGGTCTTTTCGGAAAGCGATCTGGTATTCATGTTTGCTGAATTCAGCAGAGAAGATGCTGCCACCTGATTCTTTTCCTTTTTCTTCTTTGCCTTTTCCAGATTCTTCTCGATCAGCGCATCTATATCCTCTTTGTCAAGATGCTTATTGATGATGACCTGCTGAACGCTTCGAATTACCGCACCGGCGATCCAGTAAAGCCCCATACCGCAAGGAAGCGTGAAGCAAAATACCGCCGACATAATCGGCATCATAACGTTCATCGTCTTCATGGAAGCCTGCATGGAATTCTGTTGTTCCGGTGCTTTCTTATCCTCTGTCTGCGGCATCAGTTTCGTATTGATCCACTGTGTCAGCGCAGCAAGAAGAGGAATCAGGATTGCTCCTAAAATCATCAGATATCTTCCGCTTTCCCAGGCATCCTTAATAAGAAAGGACGGAGCGTTGGAAATATCAAGTCCGAGGAAGTTATTATATCTTCCAAGCGTCGTTGTGGTATTGATCACTTCCTCTTTCAGCGCTTCGAAGTTGCCGGAAGCGAAAATATGACTCCATTCGGATGTTGTTGCCTTATTTAACACATCTATAAAGGTGTTCTTTACATAGTCAACATCACCCGCAACAAATAACTCGTTGCTGAACTGTTTGCTGAACATGGAAGCGCTTTTAAAGTTATCTTTGTTTTGAATGAAATCTACTGCCTTGACACCGGTAGAAGAAACCGCGTTCACAAAATCAGAAACCAGCGGCTCAAATGCTGCCTTTACTCTTTCCACATGTCCGGGAATATTGTTAATTACCCGATAAAGTGCAAAGAGAATCGGCATCTGAATCAGGAGCTGAACACAACTTCCGGAAGGAGAAACACCGTATTTTGCATAAACGGCTTTCGTTTCTTCATTCATTCTCATTGCCGTTTCATTGTCTTTTTTTCCTTTGTATTTCTCCTGAATTGCCTGAATTTCAGGATTCATTTTTGCAGAAAGCTTGGAAAATTTCTGCTGCTTCACTGTAAGCGGCGTAAGCACCAAATAAATTACCAAGGTAAAAATGATGATGGAAAGACCGATGTTTGGGATCCCGATTGCATTCAGACCTTCAAAAATCCAGTTCATCAAATATCCCAGAACTTTTGCTATGGGTCCTAAGATCTTGCCATCACTTTGTGTAAGAAAAATTGCAGAATACAATGATTTTTCCTCCAAATCATATCTTTAGGGAACCGGATCATATCCTCCTTTTGAAAAAGGATTACATCTTATGATTCTCCAAATTGCCAATAAACTTCCTTTGAGAACTCCATGTTTTTCAATCGCTTCTAATCCATATTGAGAACACGTTGGAAAATAAGGACACTTCGTACGCTTTAAACAAGAAATATACTTTTGATAGAATCTGATCAGATATATTAAAAATCGCTTCATTTCTTTCTATTATAATTCTGATTTTATTACGTTATGAAGTCTCATCAAATTTAATAAGGCGCTTTCCACTTCATGGAAATTTGCCTTATCGGCACCCACTCGTGCGATCACTACAATATCAAATCCAAAATAAAACCGATTCTCATGCAGTCGATAACTTTCTTTGATCAATCTTTTCAGATGATGTCGGACTACGCTGTTTCCGACCTTTTTACTGACAGAAATCCCAAGTCTGTTTATCTTCTCACTGTTTTCTAACAAATATACGACCAGGTACCGATTGGCGTATGATTTACCGTTCTTATAAACAAACTTGAAGTCCTGATTCTTTTTCAGCGATTCCGTATGATTCATACAGAGTAAAATAGACCACAAAACTGCGGTCTATGCTGATAATTTCTTTCTTCCTTTTAATCTTCTGGAAGCTAAAATTTTTCTTCCGCCCGGAGTACTCATTCTACTTCTGAAGCCATGAACTTTGGCCCTTTGTCTTTTCTTAGGCTGAAATGTCATTTTCATAAGGGATACACCTCCTTTTATCTACAAACTTTATCAAGCGTCAATTTGTTAGAAAACATCATGCCTATTATATTTGAAAGGATATACATAGTCAAGATGTAATTCATCGGATAATTACTTATGTTAATCCACATTTTGTGGATAACTTGTGGAAAAGATGTATAAAAATTGTTAATAATGTTACAATATTATTAAAACCATCGGAAACATGGTAATTTGAACTGTTGATAATCAATGTGAGTTGTACACATTAAAATGTTCCGGTTATATTCTATGTTAACTCACCGGTCCTTGTGGAAAAGCATTTGAGTTTTCCTTGATTTTGTTATAGAATATATACTTGAGATAGAATGAATAAGGGGGAAGGAAGAGACTTGAATATTGATGAAATAATTGAAAAATGGGACGAAATCAAAGAGACCGTCAGAAAAGAACATGGTTTATCTGATATTTTATACAAAACATGGATCCTTCCTCTCCAGATCTTCAGCGTTGAAAAAAATAAGATTATTATTTTAATTCCTTCCGATCAGGCACATTTTCTGAATTATATCAATGAAAGATATTATCTTCCTATTAAAGTGGCAATCGCGGAAACGTTTCAAAAAGAGTATGAGATTGAATTTATTCTTGAAAAAGATATTGATCATATTAAGAATGAACCAAAAGAAAACAATCCGAATAATAATGCAATCGAACAGGCAAATCTGAATTATAAGTACACCTTTGATACCTTCGTTGTAGGTAACAGTAATCGTTTTGCGCAAACTGCGGCTGTCGCAGTTGCGGAATCTCCGGGTGAAATTTATAATCCTCTTTTTATTTACAGCGGTGCAGGACTTGGGAAAACACATTTAATGCATGCCATTGCTCATTACATTATTGAAAATCATCCCGATAAAAAAGTTCTTTATGTAACAAGTGAACAGTTTACCAACGAGGTGATTGATTCCATCCGAATCGGTAACAATTCTCCGAATGCCATGAAGAAATTCCGCGATAAGTATCGAAATATTGATGTTCTTCTGGTTGATGATATTCAATTTATTATAGGGAAAGACAGCACACAGGAAGAATTCTTCCATACCTTTAATCAGTTACATGAAGAGAAGAAACAAATCATTATTTCTTCCGATAAACCGCCAAGGGACATGCCTATTTTGGATGAGAGATATAAATCCCGTTTTGCCTGGGGATTAACGGTTGACCTTCAATCTCCCGATTATGAGACCAGAATGGCAATCCTTCAAAAGAAAAAAGAAAATGACGGATATAATATCGATGAAGAGGTCATCAAATACATTGCCGGTAATATTAAATCCAATATCAGAGAATTGGAAGGAGCTCTTACAAAATTAATTGCTCTTTCCAAACTGGAACAAAAACCCATCACTCTGGAACTTGCAGAAGATGCTTTAAAAGATATTATATCTCCCAATCAGCCGGTCGTTATTACACCGGAATATATTATCAGCATTGTATGTGATCATTTTAATATCAGCAATAACGATATTCTCTCCAAGAAGAGAACTGCTGAAATTGTTCTTCCTCGTCAGATTATCATGTATCTTTGCAGAAAAATGACGGATGCCTCTCAGACAAAGATTGCACAACTCCTTGGTAAAAATGATCATACTACCGTAATTCACGGTGCACAGAAGATAGAAAATCTTCTTAAAACAGATCAATCTTTAATGAATACCATGGAAATCATTAAGAAAAAAATCACTCCGGTTTGATTATCCACATTTTATCTACCTGATATTAGTATGATTTTCACAGGGTTATAAATTCTTTCATCCATGACAAAGAGAGGCTTGATCAGGGTTATACACTTACTCACATGCCATAATAAGAATACTTTTAAATTAAATATATATATTTGAAAGGAGCAAATGATGATCATCAAATGTATGAAAAAAAATCTTTTAACCGGAGTTCAAACGGTTCATAAAGCAGTCCCTTCTAAAACAACAATGTCGATTCTGGAATGTATTCTGGTAACTGCAAACAGGGAAGGCATTAAATTGACTGCAAACGATATGGAAATAGGAATTGAAACCAGGATAGAAGGCTCCGTTATGGAAGAAGGAGTGATTGCTCTGGATGCCCGAATTTTTCTGGAAATTGTCAGGAAACTTCCCGATAGTGAAATTATGATAGAAACGGATGAAAATATGGTTGCATCCATTCGCTGTGAGAAGTCCAATTTTAATATTATTTGCAAATCCGGAGATGATTTTTCTTATCTTCCGACAGTGGAGAAGAAAGAACCTCTCATTATTTCTCAGTTTTCATTAAAGGAACTGGTCAGGCAGACGATTTTTTCCATCAGTGATAATGATAATAATGTCATTATGACAGGAGAATTGATGGAAGTGAATCATAATGAACTGAAAATGGTATCATTGGATGGACATAGAATTTCTATTCGTAAAATAGCCTTAAAGAATGAGTACGAGAATAAAAAGGTAATTATACCCGGCAAAACATTAAATGAAATCAGTAAAATTGTATCCGGTGAAACCGAAAAGGATATTTTCATTTATTTCACGGATAAGCATGTGTTATTTGAATTTGAAAATACGATTGTAGTGTCCAGATTGATTGAGGGAGAATATTTTAATATTGAGCAGATGCTTTCCAGCGATTATGAGACAAAGGTTGAAGTAAATAAAAAACTTTTCCTGGATTGTATTGACAGGGCAACGCTTTTAGTCAAAGAAGGAGATAAAAAACCAATTATTATTAATATCAATGATACGGATATGCAGTTGAAAATCAATTCCGCAGTCGGATCGATGAATGAGGAGATCAACATTGTAAAGAGCGGGAAAGATATTATGATAGGCTTCAATCCCAAGTTTTTGATTGATGCTTTAAGAGTGATTGATGATGAAATTGTTTCTCTTTATATGGTGAATCCGAAAGCTCCCTGTTTTATAAGAAATGAGGAAGAATCTTATATTTATCTGATTCTTCCGGTGAATTTTAACACGGTCGGCTAAAGGTGAGATGATGGGAAAGGTTTTGATAAAAGATGAATATATTAAATTAGGTCAGGCTTTGAAACTTGCAGGAATGGTTGGATCCGGCGTAGAAGCAAAGGAATGTATTCTGGAGGGTTTGGTTACCGTGAACGGAGAAATAGAGTTAAGAAGAGGAAAAAAACTCGTTCCCGGAGATAAGATTTTATTTGAGGGTGAAGAAGTTGTTATAGAGAGAAAAACAAATGATCATAGAGTCGATTGACCTTGTAAACTACAGAAATTATGAGAAAGTTCATATTGAGTTGGACCCCGGAATCAATATTCTGTATGGAGACAATGCACAGGGAAAAACAAATGTGCTTGAATCCATTTATATGTGCGGAACCACCAAATCTCACAGAGGAAGCAAGGATAAGGAAATAATTAAATTCGGAACAAGAGAATCCCATATCCGTTGTTTTTTCGATAAAAAAGAGTATTCCTATCAAATCGACATGCATTTGAGGGAGGATAAAGCAAAGGGAATCGCAATCAACGGAATGAAGTTGAAGAAGGCTGCGGATATTCTGGGAGTTGTGAATATTATCTTATTTTCACCGGAAGACTTGTCCATTATAAAAAACGGACCTTCCGATCGCCGAAGATTCGTTGATTCGGAATTGTGTCAATTGGATAAAATCTATTTATACAATCTTACAAATTATAATAAGATTGTCAATCAGAGAAACACACTTCTAAAAGATATTATGATCCATCCGGAATTGAGAGAAACGCTTGATGTATGGGATAATCAACTGGTTACGCTCGGTAAGAAAATCATTGAGAGAAGAGAGATTTTTATTGATCAGCTGAATGGAATAATCGGGGAAATCCATAAGAACCTTTCCGGAAATAAAGAAGCGCTGCGCGTACAGTATGATCCGAATATTTCCATAGAAGAGTTCGAGGAAAAACTGAGCAGAAACAGAGAAAAAGATATCAAATATAAAATTACTTCCGTCGGTCCGCACAGAGATGATTTTATTTTCTTTATCAATGAATATGACGTAAAGAAATTCGGTTCGCAGGGTCAGCAGAGAACCGCGGCGCTGTCGCTCAAATTATCTGAAATCAGCATGGTAAGACAGATTACGGGAAATACGCCGATTCTGCTGTTAGACGACGTGCTTTCGGAACTGGACAACAACAGACAGAATTATCTGATCAATTCCATTCATGATATTCAGACGATCATTACCTGCACGGGTCTGGAAGAATTCGTAAACAGTAGAATTGTAATCAATAAAATATTCAGAGTCGCAAACGGAAATGTGGAACCGATGGAATCTAATGCATAAGGAGCAATGAAATAAATGGCAAACAAATACGGTGGAGATCAAATCCAAATATTGGAAGGTTTGGAAGCAGTCAGGAAGAGACCCGGTATGTATATCGGCAGTACTTCCGCAAGAGGACTGCATCATCTGGTATATGAAATTGTAGATAATGCGGTTGATGAAGCGCTGGCAGGCTTCTGTAATACGATTCAGGTATTCATCAATCAGGATAATTCCATTACCGTTGTTGATAACGGGCGGGGAATTCCGGTCGATATCAATCATAAATCCGGTCTGCCTGCGGTGACGATCGTATTTACCGTTCTTCACGCCGGCGGTAAATTCGGCGGCGGGGGATACAAGGTATCCGGTGGTCTGCATGGTGTGGGAGCTTCCGTTGTCAATGCGCTTTCCAGCTGGCTCGAGGTCAGAGTCAGAAGAGAAGGAAAAGAATATTACCAGAGATACGAAAAAGGAAAAGTTGTACGGGAATTGCAGGAAATCGGCGTTTGCAGTTTGGAAGAAACCGGAACAACAGTGACCTTTTTGCCGGACGATACGGTTTTTGAGGAAACGATTTTTGATTTTGATACGTTGAAACAGCGCTTGCGAGAAATGGCGTTTCTGACGAAAAATCTTCGGATCGAACTGCACGATTTGAGACCGGAAGAACCTGTGGAGAAGATCTTCCACTATGCGGGCGGCATCAAGGAATTCGTGTCCTATCTGAATAGGAGCAAAACGGTGCTTTACAATGAGATTCTCTATTTTGAAGGAAGCAGAAACGACGTCTACGTTGAAGTTGCAATGCAGCACAACAATTCCTATAACGAAAGTGTTTTCAGTTTTGTGAATAATATTACGACGCCGGAAGGGGGAACCCATTTGACCGGCTATCGAAATGCGATTACCAAAACCTTTAACGATTATGCAAGAAGCGCGAAACTGCTGAAAGATTCCGAACCGAACCTTTCCGGAGATGACATCAGAGAGGGTCTGACCGCAATCATCAGTGTGAAAATTTCTGACCCGCAATTTGAAGGGCAGACGAAACAGAAACTTGGAAACAGTGAAGCAAGGGTTGCGGTCGATTCCATTGTCAGCGAGCAGTTGACCTATTTCCTGGAGCAAAATCCGACCATAGCGAAAACGATCTGTGAAAAATCCATTCTGGCGCAGCGTGCAAGAGAAGCCGCGAGAAAAGCAAGAGATTTAACGCGTCGGAAAACGGCACTGGAAGGCATGGCGCTTCCCGGAAAGTTGGCAGACTGCTCCGATAAGGACCCGAAGAATTGCGAAATTTTCATTGTTGAGGGTGATTCCGCCGGCGGTTCCGCCAAAACGGCAAGAAAGCGCGCGACCCAGGCAATTCTGCCGCTGCGCGGGAAGATCTTAAACGTGGAAAAGGCGCGTTTGGATAAGATCTACGGAAATGCCGAGATCAAAGCGATGATTACAGCATTCGGAACCGGCATCCATGATGATTTTGACATAGAAAAACTGCGTTACGACAAGATTATTATTATGACCGATGCAGATGTTGACGGCGCACATATTGCAACCCTGATGCTGACTTTCCTCTACCGCTTCATGCCGGAACTGATCAAACAGGGTCATGTATATCTGGCAATGCCGCCGTTGTATAAATTAGAGAAAAATAAAAAGACCTGGTACGCCTATTCCGACGAGGAATTGAGTTCCATTATCCAGGAGGTCGGCCGTGACAGCAACAATAAGATTCAGCGCTATAAAGGGCTCGGTGAGATGGATGCGGATCAGCTCTGGGATACGACAATGGATCCAGAGAAGAGAGTATTGAAACGCATCAGCATCAATGAAGAAGCGACCTCTGAAATCGATCTGACCTTTACAACCCTGATGGGCGACAAGGTGGAGCCGAGAAGAGAGTTCATCGAAGAAAATGCAAGATTCGTGAAAAACCTGGATATCTAAGGAGATAATAGAATGGATGACAAAACATTTGATAAGGTTCAGGATGTGGATCTTATCAAAACAATGGAGACCTCTTATATTGATTATGCAATGAGCGTAATCGCAGCAAGAGCGCTGCCGGATGTGCGAGACGGTTTGAAGCCGGTACAGCGAAGAGTTCTCTATTCCATGATCGAACTGAATAACGGTCCGGACAAGCCGCATCGTAAGTGTGCGCGTATTGTCGGCGATACCATGGGTAAATACCATCCGCATGGAGACAGTTCCATTTACGGCGCACTTGTCAATATGGCGCAGGAATGGTCGATGCGCTATGTTTTGGTGGAGGGACACGGTAACTTCGGTTCCGTGGACGGAGACGGCGCCGCAGCAATGCGATATACGGAAGCGCGTCTGTCCAAAATGTCCATGGAAATGATGGCGGATTACGACAAGGACACGGTAGACTTCGTTCCCAACTTCGATGAAACCGAGAAAGAACCGATCGTTCTTCCCAGCAGGTTTCCGAATCTTTTAGTTAACGGAACGACGGGTATCGCCGTGGGTATGGCAACCAACATTCCGCCGCATAATCTCCGTGAGATTATTGATGCGGTTGTGAAAATCATCGACAACAGAATTGAAGAAGATCGGGAAACCGAGATAGAGGAATTGCTTGAGATCGTAAAAGGACCCGATTTTCCGACAGGCGGCGAAATCCTCGGTGTTTACGGCATTGACGAAGCTTACCGCACGGGAAAAGGAAAGATCCGCGTTCGCGGCGTAACCAACATTGAAACGCTTTCCAGCGGAAAGAGTCAGATCATCATTACGGAACTGCCCTATATGGTGAACAAAGCGCGTCTCATCGAAAAGATTGCGGAACTGGTCAAAGACAAAAAGATCGACGGCATCACGGATCTTCGGGATGAGTCTGACAGAGAAGGAATGCGCGTTGTCGTGGAATTAAGAAGAGACGCAAACGCCAATATCATCTTGAACCAACTTTATAAACATACCCAGTTGCAGGATACGTTCGGCGTGATCATGCTTGCCCTGCACGAGAACCAGCCGAAGGTGATGAATCTGATCGAAATTCTCGGTCACTATTTAAAACATCAGGAAGATGTAGTGACCAGAAGAACGAAATATGATCTGAACAAGGCGGAAGAACGTGCGCATATTTTACAAGGTTATTTGATCGCGCTCGATCATATCGATGAAGTGATTAAAATTATCAGGGGCAGTGCCACGGTGGAAGAAGCCAGAAATCAGTTGATGGCACGCTTCGGACTATCGGATGCACAGGCAAGGGCGATTGTCGATATGCGTCTGCGTGCGTTGACCGGTCTGGAACGCGAAAAAATCGAGAACGAATATGCAGAACTTCAGAAGAAAATCCAGGAATATAAGGCAATTCTTAGTGACGAGAAACTTCTGCTCGGTGTAATCAGAACGGAAATCCTGCAGATTTCCGCGAAATACGGCGACGACAGAAGAACGAAGATCGGCTTTGACGAATTCGATATTTCGATGGAAGATATGATTCCGAAAGAAAACACCGTCATTGCAATGACGAGTCTCGGATATATCAAGAGAATGACGGTAGACAATTTCAAGGCGCAGCACAGGGGTGGACGCGGAATCAAGGGAATGGCAACGATCGAGGATGATTACATCGAAGATCTGCTCATGACGATGACGCACAATCACATTATGTTTTTCACGAATCTGGGACGCGTCTATCGACTGAAGGCATACGAGATTCCGGAAGCAAGCAGGACGTCGCGCGGAACGGCGATCATCAACCTGCTCCAATTGAACCCCGGGGAGAAAATCAGCGCGATCATTCCGGTTGCGGAATTTACGGAGGAACAGAACCTGTTCATGGTAACCAAGAAAGGCATCGTGAAGAAAACGCCAATCATGGAATATACCAATATTCGGAAGAACGGGCTGATTGCAATTAATTTACGGGAAGACGACGAACTGATTGAAGTAAAAACGACAACAGCGGAATCGGAAATCTTCCTTGTTACAAGACAGGGCATGTGTATCCGCTTTAAGGAAACGAATGTCCGAGCAACCGGACGCTCTTCCATGGGCGTGATCGGAATGAATCTGAATCCGGAAGACGAGATTGTCGGGATGCAGTTGGATCATCAGGGCGATTCGCTCTTAATCGTTGCGGAAAAGGGTTACGGTAAGCGAACGGATCTTGGAGAATTTTCGGTACAACATCGTGGCGGCAAGGGCGTAAAATGCTATAAAATTATGGAAAAGACTGGTTATGTCATGGGCGTGAAAGCGGTAACCTCCGAGCAAGAAATTATGATGATTACGACGGAGGGAATCATCATTCAGCTTCGAATGGAGGATATCAATACGCTTGGCAGAATCACCTCCGGTGTGAAGATGATCAATCTGGCAAACGGCGTACAGGTGGCAAAGATTGCCAAGGTACGTGAAAAGGTCTCCGACGGAACGCAGGAATATGACGACGATGATGTGAAGGAGAACCGTCAGGAGGATCCGATCGTTGTGGTACACGACGAAGTAAATATCGATGATATAGATAAAGAGCAGAACGATGAGAACGATTCAGACAACTAAAATAACGGAAACAATCAAAGAAATGTGCATCGAGGCGAACCATTTCCTGTCGCAGGACATGAAGCATTGCCTCGATGCTTCTTTTCAGACGGAAAGTTCCGAAATCGGAAGACAAATTCTGTCGAAACTACAGAAGAATCTTGTGATTGCCGAGAGTGAAAAGATTCCGATTTGTCAGGACACGGGAATGACGGTGGTCTTTATGAAGATCGGTCAGGAAGTACATTTCGAGGGCGGAAGTTTAAACGAGGCGATTCATGAAGGCGTAAGACAGGGCTACGCGGAGGGTTATCTTCGAAAATCCATTGTCAAAGATCCGATTGAACGTATCAATACCGGAGACAATACGCCCGCAGTGATTCATTATGAGATTACAGACGGGAGCGCGGTAGAAATCAGAGTCGCGCCCAAAGGCTTTGGCAGTGAAAATATGAGCAGGATTTTTATGCTGAAGCCCGCAGACGGCATCGAAGGCGTGAAGGCGGCGGTTCTGTCCGCCGTGAAAGAAGCGGGGGCGAACGCCTGTCCGCCGATGGTCGTCGGAATCGGAATCGGTGGTACATTTGAAAAGTGCGCGCTTCTGGCGAAAGAAGCCCTGACGGAGAACGCAAAAGAACATTCGGAAATTCCATGGGTGAAACGTCTGGAAGAAGAACTGCTTCAGAAAATC
>CAZNCH010000038.1:0-21215 GCA_964571555.1 uncultured Lachnospiraceae bacterium
CCAGGACGTACACTCTTTCCCTACACGACGCTCTTCCGATCTCTGGTCGATGCCGCCGGCGGCTTCCAAAAGGATCCTGTGAAAATCATTTCCGGCGGACCGATGATGGGCTTTGCGCTCTTTGATCTCAATGTACCGACTACCAAGATCAGTTCTGCGCTGCTGTGCTTCACGGAAGACGAGGTGGAGAAGAATCAGCCGACCGCCTGCATCAACTGCGGCTTTTGCTATGAGGTCTGTCCTTCCAGACTGATGCCCGGAAAACTTGCCGGCTTCTCTGAACATTTTAACGAAGAAATGTTTCTGAAATGGAACGGAATGGAATGTATGGAATGCGGCTGCTGTTCTTATACCTGCCCTGCAAAACGCCAGCTTGCACAGAGTGTGAAAGCGATGAGAAAAACAATTCTTACCAATCGTAAGAAAAAAGCATAAAGGAGAGAGGTGTAGAGATTGAGTGAATTGATGAATGTATCGCCCACGCCCCACATCAGAGGAAAAATATCCACAAGCAGAGTGATGCTGCTCGTGATTCTGGCATTGCTTCCCGCGACAGGATTCGGAATCTATCAATTTGGGATGCATGCGGCGCTTCTTATTGCTGTTTGTGTGATTTCCAGTGTTTTTACCGAATTTCTCTATGAGAAATTGATGAAACTGCCGGTGACGGTGCAGGATCTCAGCGCTGTTGTGACCGGTTTGCTGCTGGCTTTAAACCTTCCGCCCGCTTTACCCTGGTGGATCGCCGTGATCGGTTCCGTATTTGCGATTCTTGTAGTTAAAATGCTTTTTGGCGGGATCGGACAGAATTTCATGAATCCGGCGCTCGGCGCGAGATGTTTCCTGCTGATCAGTTTTACGGCAAGGATGACTTCCTTTTCCTATGACGGCGTGAGCACTGCCACCCCGCTTGCTGTATTGAAGAGCGGAGAGGGTTATGTGGATACCTGGCGCATGACGGTCGGGACGATCCCCGGTTCGATCGGCGAGACCAGCGTCATTGCGATTATGATCGGCGCGATCCTTTTGATTCTGACCGGCATCATCGATATGAAGATTCCCGGTTCTCTTTTGATTTCGTTTGTGCTTTTCATCGGGCTGTTCGGCGGCTACGGATGGAATCCATATTATCTGACGGCGCAGCTGGCGGGAGGCGGACTGATGCTCGCCGCGTTCTTTATGGCGACAGATTATGCAACCAGCCCCGTTACACCGCTCGGCAGAATCATCTACGGCGTTTTTCTGGGTATTCTGACCGGAATCTTCCGCGTCTTCTCCAGTTCCGCGGAAGGCGTGAGTTATGCGATTATTATCGGCAATCTGCTGGTGCCGCTGATTGAGAGATTTACCATACCGAAATGTTTTGGCAAAGGAGGGGAGAGCAGATGAACAAACTGATCAGAAACACGCTCATCCTGACTGCAATCACGGTCGTTGCCGGCGCCTGTCTGGGGCTGGTCTATGACGTGACGAAAGAGCCGATTGCGCGCACCGAAGCGCTTGCGAAGCAGAATGCATACCGTGCCGTTTTCACCGAAGCGGCTTCTTTTACGGAAGGCGATATTTCTCACGTTTCCAACGCGGATATCATTCTTGCGGGAGCCGGCTACGAGCAGGTTCGAATCGACGAAGCGCTGGAAGCGCACGATGCTTCCGATGCTATGATCGGCTATGTATTTACCGTGACGGATACGGAGGGTTACGGCGGAGATATTACCCTTGCGATGGGAGTGAAATCGGACGGAACCCTGAACGGAATTGAAATCTTAAATATTTCCGAAACCGCAGGTCTTGGCATGAATGCCAATACCGACGCTTTCAAGAATCAGTTCCGCGACAAAAAGGTCGCACAGTTTTCATCTACCAAAACAGGCGCCGCCTTAGAGTATGAGATTGATGCATTGTCGGGCGCTACGATCACGACGAACGCCATGGTCGATGCGGTAAACGGCGGGCTGATTTATTTCAGAAATTTCACCGGAGGTGGCGATCATGAGTAAAATATTCGAACGCCTGACAAACGGAATCATCAGGGAGAATCCCACCTTTGTTCTGATTCTCGGCATGTGCCCGACTTTGGCGGTTACTACTTCGGCAATCAACGGGCTCGGTATGGGATTGACGACGACGGTCGTTCTCATTCTGTCCAATCTGTTGATTTCGATGCTTCGCAAAATCATTCCGGACGAGGTCCGTATTCCGGCGTTTATCGTTGTGATTGCAAGTTTCGTGACAGTGGTACAGCTCCTGCTGCAGGGATATCTTCCCACACTGTACGAATCTTTGGGGCTTTTTATTCCGCTGATTGTTGTGAATTGTATTATTCTCGGTCGTGCGGAAGCCTACGCATCCAAGAACAACGTGATTCTGTCCGTTTTCGACGGACTGGGCATGGGCATGGGATTTACTGTTGCGCTGACGCTGATCGGAACAATCCGTGAACTGTTAGGAAGCGGCCGCATTTTTGGATTTGCGATTCTTCCGCAGAGTTATGAGCCGCTCACTATTTTTATTCTTGCGCCCGGCGCTTTCTTTGTGTTGGCAGCGCTGATTGCCTTGATGAACAAAATCAACCTGATGCGCGATCGCTCCACAGGAAAAGGCGGCAATTGCGATCTGCTCTGTGAAGGCTGTTCGAATCAGGCGTGTGCAGGGAAGCGACTTGGAAAGGAGGAGACAAATGAGTAATCTGTTTGTAATTGCGATCGGTTCCGCATTGATCAGCAATGTGGTTCTGAGCCAGTTCCTTGGCATCTGTCCGTTTTTGGGCGTCAGTAAGAAGTTAAAAACAGCCGTCGGCATGGGAGCCGCAGTTGTCTTCGTTATTACGCTGGCATCCTTTGTGGCGGGTGTCATCTATCGTTTCCTTCTGGTCCCGTTTCAGATCGAATATTTACAGACAATCGTATTTATTCTGGTGATTGCCGCACTGGTGCAGTTTGTGGAAATGTTTCTCAAGAAGAAAATGAAAGGCTTGTATCAGGCGTTAGGCGTTTATCTTCCTCTGATTACGACGAACTGTGCGGTTCTCGGTGTGGCGTTATCGAACGCGCAGAAGGGGTATGGCATTCTGGAAGGCGTTGTCAACGGTTTCGCGGTCGCTCTGGGCTTCCTGATTTCCATCACCATAATGGCAGGACTGAGAGAAAGCATGGAATACAATGATATTCCGAAAGCGTTTCGCGGAATGCCGCATGTACTTCTTACAGCCGGCTTGATGGCAATTGCATTTTTCGGATTTTCCGGATTGAAATAGGAGGAGAAGGGATGAATTTATCAGTGATTCTAATTGCAGTTGGCTGCGTTGGCGGAGTCGGACTGCTGATCGGTATCTTCCTTGGGGTCTTCGGTAAATATTTCAGTGTGGAAACGGATCCGAGAGAAGACGCCATCATGGAAGCCCTGCCCGGCAATAACTGCGGCGGCTGCGGTTATCCCGGCTGCGCCGGACTGGCGGCAGCGATTGTAAAGGGCGAAGCTCGAACGAACGGCTGTCCCGTCGGCGGAGCATCGGTGGGCGCTGCGATTGCCGCCATCATGGGCGTAGAGGCAACGGAAAGTCTGCGACAGGTTGCGTTTGTCAAATGTAACGGAACCTGTGAAAATGCGAGATCTGAATATCGGTACTTCGGCGTGGAAGATTGCCGCATGATGGCTTATCTTCCGGACGGCGGCGCGAAGTCCTGTACCTATGGCTGTCTGGGTTACGGCTCCTGCGTCAGTGTATGTGATTTTGATGCGATTCACATCGTAGACGGCGTTGCGTTGGTGGATCAAAACCGTTGCAAGGCATGCGGAAAATGTATCACAGAATGTCCGAAGCATCTGATCGAACTGATTCCTTACAATGCTTCCTATGCGGTTTCCTGTCATTCCAATGACAAGGGTCCTGCCGTCATGAAGGTTTGTGATCGCGGCTGTATCGGCTGCGGGATCTGCGCAAAGGTCTGCGAATCGGCTGCGATCAGCGTTACGGATGCGCTTGCGCATATCGATCAGGAGAAATGTGTCTCTTGCGGCGCTTGTGCGGAGAAATGCCCGAAGAAAGCGATTGTCCGTCTCACATAAGTGAGATCGGCAAATGAAATAAAAGCATATCATACGAAAAGGGGTGCAATCGCACTCCTTTTCAGATATTGAATCGTAATATTTCTCCTTGATCCGTCACCAAAACGGCGGAGAGATCGGGATGCTCGTTTAAAAAGTTCATCGCCCCTTCTTTCCCCAACAGCAGGAGCAGCGTACTGTAAGCATCGGCGTCCAGAGATTGGGCACAGATGACAGTTGCGGAATCAAGATCGCTCTCCTTAGGATAACCGGTTGCCGGATCCAGAAGATGATGATAGATCTGATTGCCGATACGGAAACAGCGTTGATATTTTCCGCTGGTCACGACGGAACAATCACTGACAGAAACGGTAGTCAGAACGGCTCCGTTTTGATCAAAAGGTTTCTGAATACCGATGCGATAATTCTCTCCGTTCTTATTTCCGATCAATTGAATATTACCGCCGAGATTGATCATTGCGGAAGAAACGTTATTTGCAAGCAGATAGTCCTTCAGCCGATCCGCAATGTAACCCTTGGCAAAGGCGCCGAGATTAAGTTGCGCACCGTTTAAAAGTTGCACGTTCCCGTCTGCTTCATTCGGAATTACATTGCGATAGTCGACGCAGGAAAGCGCAGCCGCAATGGAAGACGGATCCGGCAGGGCGGATTGATCAGGCGTGAAATCCCAAAGTTCATAGACGGACTGCACGGTGGGGTCAAGCAAGCCGTCGGTGAACTGCGCATAACGGAGCGATTCCGCGATCAATCGCATCGTTTCTTCAGAAACCGGAACCGGAGCTCCGTTCGCATGGTTCAGACGATAGATGTCGCTGTTCACATCAGAAATACTGAACATGCGGTCATAGTCTTCACAGAGGGCGAAGCAGTCGGTCAGAAGCCGCTTGGCGTCCTGACCGTCATAAACGGTAATGGATACAAAGGTATCGAAATAAAAGCCCGAACGCGTGACCGGCTGACTGTTCTTTGCACAGGCGGTCAACAGAAGGGAAAGCAAAACCGTCGGAAACAGATATCGGATAGGATTCATCATCGTTTTTCTCATGAAAATATGCTAACATAGAGACAGATCAAAAGTCAAAGAGGGATATTATGGCTGGTTTTTACAAAGACGAGGACGACGGTTCCGCTTCCAGAAAGATACTTGTGATCGGTTTATGCGGCGCGAGTCTTGTGCTGTTTTCTTTTCTTGTGATTCTCTACCTGAATTTAAAACCGCAGTCCAATCCGAGTGCCGGAGTGCAGACAAGTGAAGATACAGCGGAAGATGAATTCGTGCTCGGAGAAAGCACGCTCACTTCGCAGGATCTGGATTTCTGGAATCTGAAAGAGGAAGAGACGCCGGAAGCAGCCACGGATGATCCCTCCGAAGGGACGAAGGCGGTATTTGTTGACCCGAATCAGAAGAAGTCAACAGAGAAAACGCAGGAGGACTCCGAGGGAACGAAATGGGAAGAGGGAGACCGTAATGACGGCAATCATATCGCCATTACCGATGAAAACGGAGAAACCGTCTGGTATGAACTGCTCGACATTGCCAAAACACCGTATCAAGCCGGAAATCTCACTGTTGCGGAGAATCGTATGCTGCAATATGACGACGGCACGACGAAGAGCCAATGCGGGATCCTGGTTCCGATCAGTGTCAAAGAGATTGACTGGAGCAAGGTCGCAGCATCCGATGTGAAGTTTGCTCTGCTCACTTCCGTGGAACGAAACAGCGCTACCGGATGGATCATTTCCAATCCTTCTTTTCAAACAAACGGGGAGAAAGCAAGTGCGGAGAAAATTGCCTGCGCATCCGTTGCAAAGAGCGCGGCGGTCAGCGAAGCGGAAGCGATAGAGGAGTCCAATTATGCGCTTGTGTCAGCGCGGAATGCGGGTTGTCGATATCCTGTGATCATGGATCTGACCGGCTTTGAGAATCCGAACGGGCGCACATCCAACCTGACCAATGAAATACGAACGAAAATTGTGATCGCCTTTTGTGAAAATGTCAGAAAATATAACCTGACGCCGATGATTTATGCCTCGAAGAATTTTCTGATCACGAGATTGAATATGGAAGCACTGGCGCCCTATGAGGTCTGCGTGAAAGATCTGTCTCCGGATGCGGGCTCCACCGCATATTTTACGGAGTATCCTTATGTCTATTCTATCTGGAACTACGCAGATTACGGCAACGTTTCCGGTATCGACACAGCAGTTCCCTTATGTATTTCTTTTACAAATTATCCCTGATTCCGCCTTAACATTTTTGTAATAATTTTTTATTATTTTTGTAAAAATCATTTGAAATTTAAATGATCTATGTTATAATTCCAATATGCGACTTTTGTCATGCTCGGGGGACATGATGAAAGCAGAAGGAGTTATTATGAATTTTAGCAGAAAGCAAAGAGCCAGAAGATCTTCCGTGATTTCCGGAGAAACCATACTTTGGGCGGTTGGAATTCTGGCAGGTGCGTTGCTTGTCAGTTTCACCTTTTTCTTAGAACCTTTAAACAGAGATTTCTTTGCAGAGAGCAAAAAAGTGAGCGCTGCAGAAAAAGAAGTGATGAATCCGGAAGTGTACAATATCAGTACCAGACTTTCGGAAGGCGCATCAGAAGAAGAGAACGAAAGAAGTCGTAATCTGGAAGTTGTGACAGAAAGCGAAAAAGATTCCTCGGCAATTACGATGGAAGAATATGATATCCTGTGCAGGATCGTGACAGCGGAAGCCAATTCCGAAGACGTGGGCGGACAGAGGCTGGTTGCAAATGTCATTCTGAACAGAGTGGCGTCGGATCGTTTTCCGGACACGATAGAAGATGTAGTACTCTCACCCGGACAATTTGATCCTGTGGAAAGCGGTTATTTCTACTGCGTGGAGCCGAGCGAGAAAGCGAAAGAAGCGGTGATGCAGGCGCTGAACGGGGAAGATGAGAGTCAGGGTGCGCTGTACTTCCAAAAGAGCGAGAGTACTTCCTGGGGGAATCATGAATATCTCTTCCGTTACGGGAACCATTCCTTCTATAGATAATGTTTTCTAATTGCATCAGGTATCCGGAATTCAGAGTAAGCGTTTCGCTTACTCTTTTTATATCCTGTTTTCTATGATTTCCTTTGTCGTTTTATCCTTTCGGATTTTTCTATGAGGATAGACGGTTTCTGTGATTTTATGCGGTATAGTTCAGAATGGAGTCGGGGAGTTTGATTTTGGTATATTCCTCGGCATACTGTCTTGCAGATAACTGTTCAATATAGTTCTGACGGTATTTGCGATCGGTGCGGCGGGACAAATGGTCTGCGGCTTTGTTATAGGCAATTGCCGCAAGTTCCGGTGTCGGAAAGGTTCCGATGACGTAGTTTCCGCGAATGAGGATCACTGCTTTGTAAGAGATTGTTCCGTTTTGGTTTTGCCGAAGTACGCCGACATAGGGATTGATGATCTCAAGATTCTCGTATCTGAAATCGCAGGGATCTGCATTCATAAAGCGATAATCACGTCCGATGACGGCGTGACTCTTGATCCCGTATCTGGACAAGAGGTTGATCTGCATTCCGTAATCATTGACAAATAAATGATTCCCGCGACAAAAAATTTTGTGTTCCGCATAGAAAAAGAGATCGTCAATATCAAATTTATAGACCTCTCGTCCGGTCAGATAATATTCGAAATAACGTTTCTGCAAATAGATCGGATTTCTGAAATAGACCCCGTTGTCCCGAAAGTTGACCAAAGAGACATATTTTTCAAAGGGTATGGTGAACCGATGCTCATGATAGTCGGCAATCCTCAACTTTGTAGATACGATCCGTCTTGCATCCCGATAACATAAAGAAGCCTCTTTTTCCAGCGAAAAACTCCCGAGACTGATATGTTTGTTCCGGTAGGTGAAAGACGACCTGTAGTAGATCGTTCCGTTTTTCTTTTGGGCAGGGAAGACGCCTTTTGTATGCATGAGATTTCCTTTCTATTTCTATTTCAGTTTACAAAAACCTACAAGAAATATCAATATCTTGTAGGTTTCAAGACAAAACTATGCTATATTTAATCTATGTCAAAACATTGATTGGAGTTGGAAAATGAAACGGATCGCATCATTTCAAAAAGTATCTTATCAGCGCTTCCAAAATGACTGGAAGGACTGCTTCGGATCCACCGAGGATCAGATTGCGGAAATCTACGCCGGCATCAGGAAACCGCAGCGGGCAACCGTCGGTTCCGCAGGTTATGATTTTTACTCGCCGATTCCCTTTGAATTGAAAGCAGGCGAGACGATAAAGATCCCGACGGGAATCCGCGTGCAGATGGAAGAGGGATGGGTGCTGATGTGCTATCCGAGATCCTCTTACGGCTTCAAGTACAGGATGCAGTTAAATAACACGGTTGGAATCATAGACAGCGACTATTATTATTCAGATAACGAAGGACATATTTTCGCCAAACTGACCAACGATACGAACGAGAACAGGGTCGTGCATATCAATGCGGGAGACGCTTTTTTGCAGGGCGTATTTACCGAATTCGGGATTACGGTAGACGACGACGCATCCGGTGTACGGAACGGCGGCTTCGGTTCCACCAGCGAGGCGGAATAAAGAATTCAGATAAGAAATTTGGAATCAGAATCGGAACAAGGCGCAATCATGAAGAAACAACATAAGATTATAGATGTGATACCGGGCAGCCCCGCGGCTCTGGCGGGGATTCGTGCCGGAGATCTCCTGCTGCAATTGAATCACCGGGATATCGATGATGTCTTTGATTATCACTATTTAATGGAAGATACCGAGATTACGGTTTGCGTCCGCTCCGGAGATGTTGAGAAAATTTTTCGGATTGAAAAAGGTGAGGATGAAGACGCAGGGCTTATCTTTGAAAATGGCTTTATGGATGAATACAGAAGCTGTTCGAACCGCTGTATTTTCTGTTTTATCGATCAAATGCCCGCCGGAATGAGAGATACCCTTTATTTTAAGGACGACGATTCGCGCCTGTCTTTTTTGCAGGGAAATTATGTCACGCTGACGAATATGACGGAGCATGATCTTGACCGGATCATTGCCTACCGTCTTTCTCCGATCAATATATCTTTTCAGACAACGAATCCGGAACTCCGTTGCAGGATGCTGAACCATAAGTTCGCAGGCGAAGCATTAAAGAAGGTCGATCGTCTGTATGATGGCGGAATCCGGATGAACGGTCAGATCGTTCTGTGTAAGGGGATCAACGACGGGGCGGAACTTGCACGGTCGATTTCCGATTTGACGAAATACCTTCCGTTGCTGGAGAGCGTTTCGGTGGTTCCCGTCGGTCTGACGAAGTTCAGAGACGGGCTCTATCCGCTGGTTCCGTTTACGGCGGAGGATGCGCGTGCCGTGATCGCTCTCATTGAAGAATGGCAGGAGAAGATCTATGCGTCTCATCAGACGCATTTCGTTCATGCCTCGGACGAGTTTTATCTGCTGGCGGGGATGGAATTGCCGGAAGAAGAGAGATATGACGGTTATCTGCAATTGGAAAACGGCGTCGGGATGTTAAGGCTGTTTCAAAATGAAACGGAAGCCGCGCTGCGTCAACTGCGCAAGAAGCCTTTTGCCTTCCGAAAGCACCATGTTTCGATTGCAACCGGTAGACTTGCCTATCCTATGCTTTTGGAACTTTCCAATGCTTTGATGCGAAAACTGCCGCGCCTTACGGTTTCCGTTTATCCGATCCGCAATGATTTTTTCGGTGAAATGATTACGGTTTCCGGTTTGCTCACGGGAAGAGATCTGATCGATCAACTTTGCGGAGAAGATCTGGGAGAGAAACTCTTTCTTCCGCAGAATCTGCTGCGAAGCGGGACGGATACGTTACTGGATGACTTGACGGTTACCGACCTTGCCGATGCTTTACAAGTAAAAATAGATATTGTAAAATCAAGCGGATGGGATTTTGTATCTAAAATTGGCGGAGATTATATCAATGAGTAAACCAATCGTTGCGATCGTCGGCAGACCGAATGTCGGAAAATCGACTTTATTCAATGCGCTGGCAGGCGAGCGAATCAGTATTGTACAGGATATTCCGGGGATTACCAGAGATCGGATCTATGCACAGATCAGTTGGCTGAAATATCAATTCACTCTGATCGATACCGGCGGCATTGAGCCGGAGAGTACGGATGTGATCTTAAGGCAGATGCGCGAACAGGCGCAAATTGCAATCGATACCGCAGATGTGATTATTTTCATTGTGGATGTCAAACAGGGCTTGCAGGATGCGGACTCTAAAGTAGCGGATATGCTGCGCCGTTCCGGGAAGCCGGTGGTTCTTGTTGTGAATAAAGTGGATCATTTCGAAAAGTACGGGAACGAAATCTACGAGTTCTATCAGCTCGGCATCGGGGATCCGTTTCCGGTTTCCGCAGCGAACCGTCTGGGGATCGGCGACATGTTGGATGAGGTGACGCGCTATTTTCCTCAGGATGCGGAAGAGGCGGACGTCGACGAGCGACCCAAGATTGCGGTGGTAGGCAAGCCGAATGTCGGGAAATCATCCCTCATCAACCGTCTTCTTGGTGAAACCAGAGTCATTGTTTCCGAAATTGCCGGCACGACCAGAGACGCGGTGGATACTCCGGTGACCTATCAGGGTAAGGACTATATCTTTATCGATACCGCAGGACTTCGCAGAAAGAAAAACGTCAAAGAGGATCTCGAGAAATACATGGTGGTCAGAACGGTATCCGCCGTGGAGCGTGCGGACGTCGTTCTTCTTTTGATCGATGCGGTCTGCGGTGTGACCGAACAGGAGGCGAAAATCGCCGGAATTGCACATGAGGCAGGCAAGGGCGTCATCATTGCCGTGAACAAGTGGGACGCTGTCGAGAAAACGGACAAGACAATCTATCAATATGAGAAGAAGATCAGAAATACGTTGTCCTTTATGCCCTATGTGGAATTGATTTTCATTTCCGCATTGAGCGGACAGCGCGTGAACAAAATATATGCGCTGATTGATGCGGTGATTGAAAATCACGCCATGCGAATCCAGACGGGCGTGTTAAATGAGATTCTCTCGGAAGCGGTTGCCATGCAGCAGCCGCCCAGCGATAAAGGAAAACGGCTGAAAATTTTCTATATGACGCAGGTTAGTGTGAAACCGCCCACTTTTGTGATCTTTGTCAATGATAAGAAATTGATGCATTTTTCTTATACCCGATACATTGAAAACCAGATTAGAGAGGCGTTCGGATTCAAAGGAACTCCATTGAGATTCATCATTCGTGAAAGGGGAGAGAAGTAGTGGAGAGACTGCTCTGTATCCTGATCGGATATGCCTGCGGACTGATCCAGACCGGATTTATCATCGGTAAAATCAAAGGAATCGACATCAGAGAATTCGGAAGCGGGAATGCCGGAACCACCAACGTACTGCGGACGATGGGAGCAAAATACGGTATGATCGTATTCATCGGCGATACGCTCAAATGTGTTTTGGCTGTTGGCATCTGTCATTTCCTGTTTCAAAATTCGAACTCCGATCTCCTGAAATTATTGGAAGTCTATGCTGCGCTTGGAACGATTCTCGGTCATAATTATCCGTTCTATATGAAGTTTCGGGGCGGGAAGGGCATTGCCGCTTCGGCGGGACTGTTGATTGCATTGGGACCCATCTTCTTTCTGGTCGGGATTCTGACCTTTCTTGTCACCTTTTTAACAACGGCTTATGTTTCTCTGGGTTCGCTGCTTGCTTATATCGTGGTCTTTATTGAAATCATAATTTGCGCCGAATACGGTTATTTTGATTTTCCCGCGGAAATCAATCGGCAATGTCTGACGGAGTTCTACCTTGTGTTCGGTGTGATGTTTGTCATTGCCTTTTTCAGACATCGGGAGAATATCAAACGTCTGCTTCGGCATCAGGAACGTAAAACCTATCTTTTTGGCAAGCCGGAATTGGATGTGGACGCCAAAGAGAATGAAATTGAAAACAGGGTCGAAAAAGAAGTCGGAAATCAAAGAATGTCAAATGAAACAGATATATCGGAGGATGCTCATGATTAAGGTTGGTATCATCGGTGCCGGAAGTTGGGGTACCGCTTTGTCCATGGTTCTGGACAGAAACGGTCACGATGTGACCGTCTGGTCGATTCTGGATCGGGAAATCACGATGCTGAACGAAGAGAGAGAACATAAGGAGAAACTACCCGGCGTGAAGTTGTCTGAGCGCATCAGATTCACAACGGATCTGAAAGAAACCGTATTGGGAAAAGATATGATAGTCATGGCGGTTCCTTCCCCCTATGTCAGATCGACCGCCGTACTCATGCATCCCTATGTGCAGAAAGATCAGATGATTGTGAATGTTGCAAAGGGAATTGAAGAAAGTTCCCTTGCCACGCTTTCACAAGTCATTCAGGAAGAAATTCCAAACGCCCGTATTGCGGTACTTTCCGGTCCGTCGCATGCGGAAGAGGTCGGCTCCTTTCTGCCGACGACCTGTGTGGTCGGCGCAGAGAAAAAAGAAACGGCGGAATATGTACAGAATGCCTTTATGAATAAAGACTTCCGTATTTATACCAGTCCCGATGTTCTTGGAATCGAACTCGGAGGCGCACTAAAAAACGTGGTGGCTCTTGCAGCGGGGATAGCCGACGGACTGGGATATGGTGATAACACCAAGGCGGCACTCATTACAAGAGGTATTTGGGAAATTGCAAGGCTCGGCATGGCGATGGGCGGGAAACTGGAAACGTTCTGCGGTCTTACGGGAATCGGCGATTTGATTGTTACCTGCGCCAGCCGGCATTCCAGAAACAGAAGAGTCGGTGTGCTGATCGGTCAGGGGAAATCCGCGGAGGAAGCCATGCAGGAAGTCAAAATGGTGGTGGAAGGTGTATATTCCGCCAGGGCTGCCATTGCGCTTGCGCAGAAATATGACGTGGAGGTTCCGATCATTGTGCAGGTCAATGAGGTTCTCTTTGCACAGAAGTCGGCGTCCGATGCGGTGTCGGAACTGATGGAGAGAGACCGTAAGATAGAGAACAGTGCAATTCCGTGGGAGCAATAAGCAGAATCAGGCAAGATCATGCAAGTCAGGAGGGTGACGATGAATCCAACTTATGAGAAACTGTTAAATTGTTATGAAAATATTCGGGATCAGGTACCGTTTTCGCCCAGGGTCGGTCTGGTGCTCGGATCGGGACTCGGCGATTACGCGGATCGGATCAGTGTTGTTTCCACACTGCCTTATCATGAGATTCAAGGCTTTCCCGTATCTACCGTGCCGGGGCATAAGGGACAGTTTATTTTCGGCCATGTCGGCGAAGTACCCGTCGTTTGTATGCAGGGCAGGGTGCATTTTTACGAGGGGTATCCGATCTCGGATGTGGTTCTGCCGATCCGACTGATGAAACTGATGGGAACGCAGATTCTCTTTCTGACCAATGCATCCGGCGGACTGAATCCTGCTTTTCGTGCCGGAGATTTCTGTATGCTGACGGATCATATTTCCTGTTTTGCACCCAATCCGCTGATCGGTTCGAATATAGACGAACTCGGAACCCGTTTTCCCGATATGTCCTGCGTCTATGACAAGTCGCTGCAAGAGATCATGGAAGGCGCCGCTGCGGATCTTGCGATAGATTTAAAAAAGGGCGTCTATGCGCAGTTGACCGGTCCTTCTTTCGAATCGCCGGCAGAAATAAAAATGCTTGGCAAGTTGGGCGTAGACTGTGTCGGCATGTCTACCGTTGTAGAAGCCATTGCCGCGAATCACTGCGGAATGAGAGTTTGTGCGATTTCCTGTGTCTGCAATTTGGCGGCGGGGATTTCCCCGACTCCGCTTTCGCATGAAGAGGTGCAGGAAGCCGGACGGAAAGCGGCTCCTCTCTTCCAAAAACTTGTGACGGAATCCATCCTTCGCTTTCGTCAATCCTAAGTTCATTATGCTTCCTTCGCAGATTCGTTAAGAAATATATTCAGAGGTTCAAATGAAGAAATCAGTTGTCTGTCTGGCAGCCTTGTTGGTTTGCATTCTCTGCACCGGCTGCAAAAAATCACCGCAAATTGCGCTCATTACCGATTCCGGAACCGTTTCGGACGGTTCTTTTAACGAAAGCGCCTGGGATGGAGTCGTCGCATACGGTCTGGAACATGAGATCAACTATGCTTACTATCAGCCCAAGAAACCGGAGAAAGCCGAATATTTGAAATCAATTAAGAAAGCGATCAAAAAGGGCGCTAAAATCATTGTCTGTTCCGGACATCTGCATGAGACGTCCATCTTCGAAGCACAGAAGATGTATCCGGGCACACATTTTATTCTCGTCGACGGTACCGTACACAATGAAGACTATACCGATTATTCCATCGGTGAGAATGTGATGCCGATCCATTTCAACGAAGAACAGGCAGGCTTCCTTGCCGGTTATGCCGCAGTGCGCGACGGATATACGCGTTTGGGCTTCATGGGCGGCGAGATGGAAGAGGGCGTGATTCGTTTCGGATACGGCTTCGTACAGGGTGCCGACTATGCGGCGATCGAAACGGGGAATCAGATTGAGGTGAAATATGCTTATTCCGGCACCTTTGAGGAAAGCGAAGTGGTTCATAATCTGGTCTGTGGCTGGTATGAAAGCGGTACAGAGGTCATTTTTGCGGCAGGCAATGCCATGGGACGTTCCGTAATGCGTGCTGCGGAGCATTATGAGCATGCCAAGGTCATCGGTGTGGATATTGACCAGTCTTCCGTTTCGGGAGACGTGATTACGTCTGCGGTCAAACAGTTCGGAAATGCGGTCTATCAGGGAATCGACGATCATTATAACGACAGGTTCAACGGCGGTATGGTCACCTATATGAATGCGGCAAACGACGGCATCGGTCTGGTGATGGAGAACAGCAGATTCCGCAAATTTACCAAAGAGGACTATGCGCGCATTTACGCCAAACTTTCAGACGGTTCCATTCAACCCTACGCGCAGACGAATATCGGTACGACGGAAGAACTGATGACGGTCAATATGACGATCGACTATCAGACGATGCCGCAGGAATAAACGCTACGTCAAGGAGATCGGGTCATGTTGGAAGAACGACAGAAGGAAGAACTGATACGCGCCGCCATGGAAGCAAGAGAACGCGCTTATGCGCCCTATTCCCATTATAAGGTGGGCGCCGCTATCTTGAGGAAAGAGAAGGATGCGCCTCCGATCTGCGGCTGTAATGTCGAAAACGCTTCTTACGGCGCAACAAACTGTGCGGAACGCAGCGCGGTCTTTGCCGCCGTCGGTGAAGGCCATACCGATTTCGCCGCCATTGCGATCGTGGGCGGAGCGGAAACGGAAGCTTCTTTCCAACTGTCCGCTTATGCTTATCCCTGCGGTATTTGCAGACAGGTGCTGCGTGAATTTGCGGATCCTGAGGATTTGACGGTGCTTGTTGCAAGATCCGTTTCGGATTATCAGGAATTTCAACTGTCCGAATTGCTTCCGAACAGTTTCGGTCCCGCGCATTTATAAGAAGGAGAGCAAAATGAACATCCGATTTTATCATGCCAGAATCCTTACCATGGAACACGGCTTCGGTCTGATCAGCGGAGAACTGCATGTATGCAATGACAGAATCTCCTATATCGGTCCGGAGAAAGAGAATGAGATGTTCTGGGATCGACAGATCGACTGCAGGAACAATGTGCTGATGCCCGGATTCAAAAATGCGCATACGCATTCCGGCATGACATTGATGCGCAGTTATGCGGACGGACTTCCGTTGCATGACTGGCTGAATACGATGATTTTTCCGCTCGAAGCCAAATTGACAGGTGAAGATGTTGCGATCTTATCCAAGCTGGCGATTTTGGAATACTTAAGCAGCGGGATAACCGCTGTGTTCGATATGTACCTGACGCCTGAAACGATCGCGCCGGCATTTGCAGAAAGCGGGATGCGCTGTGTGCAGGTGAGTGGAATCAATCGCTTCGGTCCGTCGCTTGCAGTATTGGAAGAACGCTTCCGTCGGTTGAATGACGGCAATCCCTATACCTCTTTCATGCTGGGCTTTCATGCGGAATACACCTGTGACCGTCCTTTGCTGGAAGCAGTCAGCGCATTGGCGCATCAATACCGTGCGCCGGTTTTTGCACATAATTCCGAAACCGCGGCGGAAGTGGAAGCATGTATTGCGCGCTACGGCTGTACGCCGACCGCACTGATGGAAGACCTCGGTTTGTTCGAATATGGCGGCGGCGGATATCACTGCGTATATTTTGACGACGCGGATATTGAGATTTTCAGAAAACGCGGGCTGCATATCGTAACTAACCCCGGTTCGAACACCAAGTTGGCAAGCGGCATTGCACCGGTACGAAAGTTTCTTGATGCCGGTATCAACGTTGCCATCGGTACCGACGGTCCTTCGAGCAACAACTGTCTTGACATGTTCAAGGAAATGAGTCTGGTCTATTCTCTTTCGAATATTCGCGAGAATCTTGCCGCGTCCATTGACGGGACCGAAATACTGCACATGGCGACGGTGGGCGGCGCAAGGGCAATGGGATTACAGGATGCCGATATCCTGAAGGAGGGGAAACTGGCTGATCTGATTATGATTGACATGCATCAGCCCAATATGCAGCCGGAACAGGATGTGGTTCGCAACATTGTATATGCGGGTTCGAAGCAGAATGTGAAACTGACCATGATCGGCGGCAGGATCCTTTATGAAGATATGAGATTTAACATCGGTTCGGAACCGGAAGAGATTTATGAACGTGCGAATCAGATCCGGCTGAAATATTGTGAACGGAGATAACATCATTGGTTTGGTATAGTATCATCGGCACCGTGCTCCTGCTTTTGTTTTTGTTTTGGCTCATCGGCAGGCTGCAGGAGAGAGCGCGGAAGAAAACGATCACAGAACGCTTTCAAAAAGAGTTCGGAACGCACCATAGAAATGATTATGATGCTGCCGATCTGTTGCGAATACGGAAATTCCACGATAAAATCTGTGAAAATCATACCCGGAAAGATGATTTTTATATTGATGAGATCACATGGAACGATCTGGGAATGGATGAACTGTTTCTGCAGATGAATCATACGGCGTCCATGCTCGGAGAGGAAGTGCTCTATCATCGTCTGCATTGTCTGAAAACATCGACCGCAGAGGATCGTTTCAGCCGCCTGATCGACGAAATGGAAGCAAACAGCGTGATGCGGCTTTCTATACAGTATCTGCTTCATGAGATCGGGAAGGTTCCCCGCTTTTCCATGACGGACGTTTTGTCTGTTGCAAACGATCGGAGAATAGAGTCGAATCTGCCCCATTATCTGCTGGATGCAGGGCTGCTCTTAAGCCTTGCCGCTATTTTCCTTTCGCCGGGCATTGGCGTTCTTTGTTTTGCGATCCTGCTTTCGATCAGTATCCTGAATTATTTTAAGATCAAAGCGGAGATTTCTCCCTATTTCACGACCTTTGCTTATATCATCCGTATGGTGCGCGCGTCGCGCCGATTCAGTCAGATGCCTATTTCCGGCTTTGAGGTCGAAGCGAAACGACTGGCTGAAATCGAGAAATTATTCCAACCGTTCTGTGCCGGTTCCATCCTTTTGTCCTCCGCGGTAAAACTGACGGAGAATCTGTTTGAGATTCTTTTGGATTACATTCGGATTTTCTTGCATGTGGATATTATTGCATTCAATCAAATGCTGCTGTTTTTGCAGCGGCATATCGATGAAATCGAAGAAATGCGTGCAATCATAGGTTCTCTGGATGCATCGATTGCAGTTGCTTCCTATCGAAATGCGATTCCGTATTACTGCAAGCCGCGCTTTGTTTCGAACAAAAGAATCAACTTTACAGAGGCTTATCATCCCCTGCTGAAAGAGCCGGTTCCGAATTCGATCGAAGATGCGGGCTGCGTTCTGATCACGGGTTCCAACGCATCCGGCAAGTCCACCTTTATTAAGACGGTTGCTCTTTGTGCGATCCTTGCACAGACCGTCGGTATCGTTCCCGCCAAGGATTATGAGGCGTGTCGGTTCCGTGTCATGACATCCATGGCGTTGAAGGATGATATTCTCAAGAAGGAGAGTTACTTCATTGTGGAAATCAAATCGTTGAAGCGAATCCTTGACGAGGCGGAACGAGAAGGCGTTCCGCTGCTTTGCGTGATCGATGAGGTCTTGCGCGGAACGAATACGGTGGAACGGATTGCGGCGTCTTCCAGGATTCTCAACAAATTGCAGGAGGAAAACGTGATCTGTTTTGCAGCCACACATGATATGGAATTGACCGGCATATTGGAAGACACGTATGAGAATTATCATTTCGATGAGGAAGTCAGAGAAAGAGACGTGATTTTCAGTTATCAACTCAAAAAGGACAGGGCGACAGGCAGGAATGCGATTCGACTGCTGTCGATCATCGGCTTCTCCGATGCCGTCGTAGCGGATGCGACAGCCGATGCCGATGCTTTCCTGCACACAAACCGGTGGAACAAGATAAAGAGGTAAGTCATGTTTGTCAGAATTTATACGGACGGCTCCGCGAGAAGTAATCCGGAGGGACCGGGCGGCTACGGCACCATCATTGAATATATTGACGGAAAAGGAAGGCTCCATGAGAAGACCGTCACGGCTGGCTACAGGAAAACGACCAATAACCGGATGGAGCTGATGGCGGTGATCGCTGGTCTGGAAGCTCTGATCAAGCCCTGCGAGGTCAATGTGATTTCCGATTCCAAATATGTGACCGACGCATTTAACAAACACTGGATCGATGCATGGGTGCGCAACGGGTGGAAGAACAGTCAGAAGAAACCGGTCTTGAATGTGGATCTCTGGCAGCGGCTTCTGAAAGCGACGGAGCCGCATCAGGTGACTTTTACCTGGGTCAAGGGACACGACGGACATCCGCAGAACGAAAGATGCGATCAACTGGCAACGGCGGCGGCTGACGGGGAAGACCTTCTTGACGACGTCATTGCTTCAATGATATGATTCCATATTAAGAAGACGAAAGGGAAGAACTTATGATCACTACTTATTTCTTTTTTGCGGTGAGCAGCATTGTCATTATTGTAGCGGCTGTTCTCCTTGGTAAAAAAGCACGGGAAATGAAAGATGCGTCCGACGCCAAGAAGGCGGTGGCGGAACAAAACGACGAGAATTGAGCGGCGGAGGATGAGAGAATGATCTACAGAAGTACCAGAGGCACGGGGGAATGCTCTGCTTCGGAAGCGATTCTATTGGGACTGGCGCCGGACGGCGGTCTGTTTCTGCCGGATTCCATTCCGGCGCTCAAACTTCCCCTGGATGCGTTGAAAGATCTCTCCTATCAGGAGACCGCTTATCTGGTGATGCGGGATTTTCTTTCCGATTTCACGGAAGAAGAATTGCGTTCCTGTATCGCAAAGGCTTATGACGATAAATTTGACACCGAAGAAATTGCCCCTCTGGTAAAGGCAGGGGATCAGTATTTTCTCGAACTGTTTCACGGCGCAACCATTGCATTTAAGGATATGGCGCTGTCGATCCTGCCGCATTTATTGACAACGGCAATGCGAAAGAACCGGGTCGAGGAGGAAGTCGTGATTCTGACCGCAACTTCCGGCGATACCGGAAAGGCGGCGCTGGAGGGCTTTTTAGATGTCGATCGCACCAGAATCATTGTGTTCTATCCTAAAGGCGGAGTCAGCAGGATTCAGGAACTGCAGATGGTGACCACCAAAGGGAAGAATACGAAGGTCATTTCCGTACAAGGGAATTTCGATGACTGTCAGACCGGTGTGAAAGAGATTCTGAACGACAAGGATTTTGCGGCGAAGATGAAAGTCGCCGGTTTCCGTTTTTCTTCCGCCAATTCGATCAACATCGGACGTCTCGTTCCGCAGGTTGCCTATTATGTCTATGCATACGGCAGGATGCTGAAAATGGGGGCGATCAAGGAAGGCGAACGGTTGAACTTTACGGTTCCGACCGGAAATTTCGGGAATATTCTTGCCGCCTATCTTGCCAAGGAAATGGGGCTTCCCATCGGGAAACTGATCTGTGCCAGCAATGATAATAAAGTGCTTTTTGATTTCTTTTGTACCGGAACTTATGACAGAAACCGCGCGTTTGTGCTGACGACGTCTCCCTCTATGGATATTCTGATCTCTTCGAATTTTGAGCGTTTGGTCTATTTGTCCTGTCACAGGGATGAAAAGAAGAACGCCGCTCTGATGAAAGCGTTGTCGGAAACGGGCAGATACACCGTGACCGATGAGATGAAAGAGAACATGCGTGATTTCTACGGCGCTTATGCTACGGAAGCGCAGGTGCTTGAAACCATTCGGAGAACCTTTGAGGAAAGCGGTTATGTGTTGGATCCGCACACGGCGGTTGCCGCTTATGCGGATCGCAAATACAAAGACGAAACGAAGGATATGCGCAAGAGCGTCGTGATTTCGACCGCCAGTCCTTATAAGTTCGGTACCAGCGTGTTGCAGGCGATTGCACCGGAGTTTAAGACGGAAGACGATTTCAGGCTCGCAGAAGAACTGCATCAATTATCCAAAAGAGAGATCCCGAAAGCGGTTTCCGCTTTGCAGGACGCAAAGATCCTGCATCGGGAGAATTGCACTGTCGCTGATATGCAGGCGATGGTGAGTCAATATCTTCATTTGGAGTAAATGATCCGGAACATAATATTTGGAAGAAATTACTTGTAATCCATGATTTAGCACCTATGATTTAGAATGAATTATTTAGAGAAAGACTGCCGCGAAAATTCTCGGCAGTCTTTCTCATTGATTTGCTTGTCAATCCGACTTAGCGATCCTGTAACGGGAGATAGTTTGCTTCCTGACCCACAGGTTTGTATGCCGGACGGATGATTTTACCGTTGTTGGCAAGTTCTTCCATACGGTGCGCGCTCCAGCCGGCGATTCTTGCGATCGCAAAAATCGGCGTATAGAGTTCCTTCGGCAGTCCCAACATCTCATAGACGAAGCCGGAGTAGAAGTCGACATTACAGCAGACGCCCTTGTAGATCTTACGTTCGTCTGCAATCACTTCCGGACCCAGGTCTGCTACTTTACAGTATAATTCGAATTCTTCCTGCTTGCCTTTTTCTTCGGACAATTTTTCCACAAAGGAACGAAGAATCCGTTCTCTGGGATCGGAGAG
>CAZNCH010000039.1:0-20764 GCA_964571555.1 uncultured Lachnospiraceae bacterium
ATAATGAAGATATTACGGCGCTGATGAGTGCAATGGGGAAATCGCAGCCGATTGACACGGTTGGAACCTTGGAAGCCTGCGATATTAAGGTCGGTACAAAGAAAAAGTTGGATGCTGACGGAAACGTGACCCTTGGTACGGATGGAAAGCCGGAGATGGAAGACGATATTCGTCATGTCGGGCTGAAAGCATCCTTGAAAGAGACTTTCGAAGTATCCAAGAAGGTGAAGTACACCTATACCGTCAGCGGATTAAAGATCGAAGTACAGACAACTGACGGGGAAAGGGATACAATTACGGTACCGGATTTCAAGGTAAGTTACTCCATCAGAACGACGAAGCCCACGATCAAAGTAACGACAAGCGGGAAGTTGAATCAGGTGGATCCCAATTCCGGCATTGTAATCACGCCGAAAGTCAATGGAATCAAGGGGCATATTTCTAATTTGTCCATTGCGGAGATCAAACGTAAGAATAACGATTTTTACTATGATTCGGACAACAAAAAATACAGTCATCATTTTGAGTACAGACAGGATTTGGACAAGGAAGAAGTGACCTACCTGACCTTGCACCCCGATCGCATCAATGCATCGAGTGAAAACCCGTATCCGCTTGAAAACGGCAAGAAATATACGCTTGAGCTGACCTATCAGTTAGAAGAAACGGGAGATACGAACTATGTGTGCAAAATTACCGTGACGCCGAAGCAGGTTCTTCCCAAGTTGAATTTAATCAATACCAAGCGAAATACCTATGCCGGACTGTCAGAGGATGAGCGTACCATGACCGTCTTTGTAGAGCAGAAGAATCTTGCCGCCGCAGCGATCGATGTTGCCAACATGAATCAGTATGAATCGCTTCGGGATATGAGCGGAGCAGGCGGAATTCGTATGTACAAGCCGTCGTCGATCAGAATGAGAGGTGCGATTGAAATCGTTGAAGTGAATCAGTATCTGAAAAACGCTGGCGGCGTCTATGTCGATTATAACGGCAAGCCGGTTTGGCACCGTTACGCAAAGGGAATGTATGCAACGAACGGCGATACGGTTTGCAGAATCGATGAGGTCGGCAATTATCTGAATATCGAAGGTGGTGCCAAGATTCTCACTATGCAGGAGGACGGCAGTTATCAGGATGAGGAGAATAAGTCCGTTACCTTTGTGTCGTCCCCGTATCTGGAATACTACCGAGATAAATACGGAAACACGGTATATGAGGGCAAGAACAGGGTTCCCGGCTTCTATGTCACCTATCAGGTACTGCAGCCCTCGTCTGTGAAACTGAACATTTTCAATAAGCTTTCGATCGAGGTCAGATATGATTTCATGGTTCCGAAAACCGATGGAAGAGTGATTAAAGTAAATACCAGAATATTTAAGTAAGGTTCCATCATCGGACAGTGAAAAGGCGTGGCTTTTGCCACGCCTTTTCACTTGAAGCGTATTTTTTTGGCAAGGGAATCCGGCGTCTTTTGGGCTGCTTTAAAGATATTAAGAAATGAATAATTACAAAGCGTAAGTGGTGATTTACTTCTTTCTGCAAATATGGGAAATTGAATGTGACTGAAAGTATACGGATGGTGAATGATTTTGAAAAAAAGACCCGGTAAGTTTTTCCTGATCATGATGCTGATCATTTTCGCGATTGCAGTGGCGGGCATATCCGTTCCAATGGTCGGCACAAGGAACCGTTCCGCCAAAAGCGGAAAGGAGATAGCGACGATAGAGTTGTTTCTTTTGGCTCCTTGCGAGAACTGCCGGGAAGATGATAAGTTTCGTCAGGAAATAGCAGGTCAGCTGACCAGAGCAGGATATGAGAATCAGGAATTCAAAGTATATAATGTTTATAAAGAGGTGAGTTATGATCTGATCTATCTGAATGAGGACGAGGACATCCTGCTGTGGCTCGGCCGCGATAACGAGATTGATTGCGACTGGGAAAACGGCAGGTTCTATGAAGGATTCAGCGGCACCTGGGGGGAACTGTCGGACGGCAATTATCTGCTGCGGTTCGAATTCCGCGACGCGCTGAACCGTGAACTGTATTCGGAGTTCTTGGAGATTGAGATGAAAGACGAGGAATTCACTTACCTTTCGCTGTGACTTGCATTGTTCCCATACAATGTGATATTGCAAGATAATTCCGGTTGACAACCGCAGGGGAAAACTATATAATGATTCTGTTCTGTTAACGTAATAAAGTGTGTGAAAGAGTTGTGGGAGGAAGCGAAATGAGAAAAGTGATCGCATTGTTATTATCTGCTGCCGTGATCGTCGGTCTGACGGGCTGCGGCGGCGCAAAAGGGGGCAAGAAGTGGATCATTGCTACCGATACGATATTCAAGCCCTTTGAATATACGAACGAGAACAACGAGTTCGTCGGCATTGATGTGGACATACTGGCAGCGGTTGCAGCGGATCAGGGCTTTGAATATGAATTGCAGTCGCTCGGTTGGGATGCGGCGGTTGCCGCTTGTCAGTCCGGACAGGCGGACGGTCTGATTGCCGGCGCTACGATCAAGCAGGAGAGGATCGACAACGGCTGGATCTTCTCGGACGGTTATTATGACGCAACGCAGACCTTTGTCGTTGCTTCCAACAGCACGATCGCGAGCTTCGATGATCTTGCGGGCGTCAACGTTGCAGTGAAGAACGGTACCGCGGGTGCGGATTTCGCCAATTCCTTAAAGGATCAGTACGGCTTTACCGTTTCCGTTTTCGAGGATTCGCCGACGATGTACCAGGACGTCATTATGGGGAACTCCGCAGCCTGCGTGGAAGATACGCCGATCATGGCATGCTCCATCAAAGAGGGCGGACTGGAACTGAAGATCCCCGCCGGAATGGAGTCTGAGGGCGCGCCTTACGGCTTCGCGATCATGAACGAGAACAATAACGAACTGCTGACTATGTTCAACGCAGGTCTGAAAAACATCAAGGCCAGCGGAAAATATCAGGAAATCCTTGATAAGTATTTGAAGTAGAATACGAAAACTGATATGATAGAGCGTGGAGGTTTTGCTTCCGCGCTCTTTTTATAGACGCTGCGGTCCAACTGCGGCGTGATACGAAACGATAGGAGATTTCAGATGCCGGCTATCATTCAGTCCTACGGAACCATGCTTGTGGCAGCGATGGGGAAGACGCTGCAGCTCTGCTTTTTGTCCCTTTGCTTTGCAATGGTCATCGGGTTGATCTTCGCACTGTGCAACGTGGCGAAGAACCGAACCATGAATGCGATCGGAACCATCTATATAGATGCGGTAAGAGGTGTTCCGCTGATTGTACTGGCGTATTTTATTTATTTCGGCGTTCCGGCGGGGATACAGGCGCTGGGGGCTGCAAATTTCAGATTGACGGCGCTTTCGGCAGGCATTATCGCTCTGTCCATGAACTGCGGCGCTTATATGGCTGAGATCATCCGTGCCGGGATTGAAAGTGTGGATCAGGGGCAGATGGAAGCAGCCAGAAGCTTAGGCTTATCTTACGGTGCGGGGATGCGCCATATCGTGCTCCCACAGGCGATTCGCACGATGATTCCGTCGATCATCAACCAGTTCATCATCACGCTCAAGGATACTTCCATCCTTTCGGTGATCGGTTTCCCGGAACTGACCAACGTCGGTAAGACCATCATGGGAAATACCTTCAAGAGCCTGCAGACTTGGGCAATTGTCGGCGTTATGTATCTGATCGTGATCGTAACCCTGAGCAAGATCTCGAAGAAGATCGAGAGGAGGCTGAACCGTGGCAGATAAGAGAATCATGATCCGGGTGGAGCATCTGAAGAAGAGTTTCGGCAAGCTCGACGTCATCAAAGACTTAAGTATCGAGGTGTCCGAGGGTGAAGTGGTCGTTCTTTTAGGTCCTTCCGGCAGCGGTAAGTCAACGTTTTTGCGCTGCCTGAACCAACTGGATACGGTGAGCGGCGGAACGATTCACATCGGCGGCGTCGATGTGACCGACCGGCATGTCAATATCAACAAGGTGCGTGAAAACATCGGCATGGTGTTCCAGCACTTCAACCTGTTCAGCAACAAGACGGTGCTCCAGAACATTTGTCTGGCGCCGGTCGAACTGAAACTGCAGACGAAGGCGGAAGCGAAGAAGCGCGCCATGGAACTGCTGGAGCGCGTCGGTCTGAGCGAGAAGGCGGACGCGTACCCCGCGCAGTTGTCGGGCGGTCAGAAGCAGCGTGTCGCGATCGCAAGAGCGCTTGCCATGAATCCGGATATTATGCTCTTTGATGAGCCGACCTCGGCACTCGATCCGGAAATGGTCGGCGAGGTGCTTGCCGTCATGAAGGAACTTGTGTCCGACGGCATGACGATGGTCGTTGTAACGCATGAGATCGGCTTCGCCAGAGAGGTGGCGGATCGGATCGTCTTCATGGACGGCGGCTACATTGTGGAAGAGGGCGCGCCCGAGGAGATTCTGCAGCATCCGAAGGAAGCAAGAACGATTGATTTCCTGAACAAGGTCTTATAGCTTACATCAAGTAATGAACGAGGGGACAGACATGAAGAGAATCATTACGATCAGTCGTGAATATGGCGCAGGCGGCGGTGAGATCGGCAAGGTGCTCGCAAGGAAACTGGGCTACGAATACTGCGATAAGTCCATGATATTGAATGTTGCAAGACAGGCGAATATTCCGGTGGATTCCGCAGACCGTTGGGATGAGGCGGTGCCTGCGAATTTCGGTTTTGCACAGAGTCTGTTCGAATTCTATAACAGACCCCTGTCGGAGAAATTATTTGCGGCGCAGAGCAGCGTCATCAAGGAGATCGGCGAGCGCGGCAACTGCGTGATCGTCGGTCGGAACGCGAACTCGATCCTGAAGGAATACGACCATGCCCTGCATGTGTTCCTGCATGCCAATGAACGCTGGCGCGTCAGACGGATGCTTGAGAAGGTCGACGGCATGACGAGCGAGAAGATGCGCGACCAGACGCTTGCAATCGACAGACAGCGAAGGAAATACTGCTCCTATTACACCAATACCGAATTTGGGGGCGCACAGTATTATGACGTCTGTCTGGATACGGGGAAACTGGGGATCGATACCTGCGTAGAGGTGTTGCTGAAACTCATTCGCGAAGAGTAGAGTGCGGCGATTCGGTGCGGAACGGACAGAATAGAGGAGAAATGATGAGAATATACAACTCCATGACAAAGAGGGTCGAAGAGTTTATACCAAATACAGCGGGCAAGGTCAGCATGTACACCTGCGGTCCGACGGTTTATCATTTTGCACACATCGGGAATCTAAGGAGTTATCTCTGCGAGGATGTGCTTGAGAAGTTGTTGCGTTTTATCGGGTACGATGTCAAGCGCGTAATGAATATTACGGACGTGGGACATCTTTCTTCCGACGCCGACAGCGGCGAAGACAAGATGCTCAAGGGCGCGAAACGCGAACACAAGAGCGTGATGGAAATTGCGCAGTTTTATACCGACGCTTTTTTCGCCGACTGTGGAAAGTTAAATATCAAGACGCCGGATGTGGTGGAACCTGCGACGAACTGCATCGACGCGTTTCTGCAGATGATCGAAGCGCTGCTTCAAAAGGGCTATGCTTATCAGGCAGGCGACAACATTTATTTCGATACCTCGAAATTGCAGCAGTATTATGTGTTCGGCAATCAGAACGAAGAGGAACTTCTGGTCGGCGTGCGCGAGGACGTGACGGAAGACGAGAATAAGCGCAACAAGAACGATTTCGTCCTCTGGTTCACAAAGAGCAAGTTCGAAGATCAGGCGCTTAAATGGGACAGTCCCTGGGGAGAGGGGTATCCCGGCTGGCACATTGAGTGTTCCTGCATCAGCATGAAGCATCTGGGCGAAACGATGGACATTCACTGCGGCGGCGTGGATAACATGTTCCCGCACCATACGAACGAAATTGCGCAAAGCGAGGCGTACCTCGGACACAAGTGGTGCAATTACTGGTTCCATGTGCATCATTTGAATGACGAGACGGGCAAAATGAGCAAATCCAAAGGGGAATTCTTAACGGTTCCTCTGCTGGAAGAGAAGGGATACGATCCGCTCGCCTATCGTTTCTTTGCCCTGCAATCCCATTATCGTAAGCCGCTTACTTTCACCTTTTCCGCACTTGATCAGGCGGCGAAAACCTTGCAGAAACTCAAGAACCGGATCGCGGCAATGTCCGATGAGGGACCGGTCGATACCGCAGGCGTGCAGGAATGGCATGAGAAATTCGCAGATGCGGTCGGAAACGATGTAAATACGGCAATGGGCATTACGCTTCTCTACGATGTGCTGAAGTCGGAATTCAATGACGCAACGAAACGCGCGGTGATTGCAGATTATGATACGGTGCTGGGACTGGATCTCATGAAGGTGACGGCTCCCGCTGCGGAGAAAGCCGAAGATGCAGCCCTGATCGCGCACGTGGAAGAGAGGATCGCTGCGCGTGCCGCCGCCAAGAAAGAAAAGAATTTCGTGTTGGCGGATGAGATCAGAAACGCATTGCTTGCAGAGGGCATCGCACTGGAAGATACCAGAGAAGGCGTGAAGTGGCGTCGGGTATAAAGGAACGGTTATGCTGCATACAATCAATTCGGAATTTGGTTTACATAAAGTTGATTTGCGCACCTATTCGCCCCTGGCGCTTGCCTTTATCGGCGACAGTGTTTTCGCTTCCGTGGTGAAGACGGTGATCATCGAAAGAGGGAACTGCAAGGGCAGCAAGCTGCATCGCTATTCCGCGCATCTGGTGAAAGCGGAGTCGCAGGCGGTCATGTATGATGTGTTCCTGTCGATCGCAACAGACGAGGAGCGTACGATCCTAAAGCGCGGAAGAAATGCGAAAGCCGTTAATTCCGCCAAACATGCGTCCATAGAAGACTATCGAAAGGCGACCGCCGTGGAAGCGCTGTGCGGCTATCTGTTCTTAAATGACGAGGAAGAAAGACTGATCTCTCTCATTCGTCAGGGAATGGAAGCGGTGCAGTGCTTCGATACACAGGAAGCGGCAGGAGCGAGAACAACAGGAGCGGGAGATGGCATTGGAAGAATATTACATTGAGGGCAGAAACGCCGTGATTGAAGCGCTGCGAGCCGGAAAACCGATTGACAGGATTTTTATTCTGGACGGCTGTCAGGACGGTCCGATTCTGACCGTGAAGCGTGAGGCGAAGAAGAGAGAGGCGCAGATCAAGTTTGTGGAGAAGAGCCGGCTGGATCAGTTGAGTGAGACCGGACGCCACCAGGGGGTGATTGCGCAGGCGGCGGCGTATGAATATACGGATCTGGACGAGATTCTGAAAATGGCAAGACAGAAGAACGAAGATCCCTTCCTCATCCTGCTGGATCATGTGGAAGATCCGCATAATCTGGGCGCCATTATCCGTACCGCAAACCTTGCCGGGGCGCACGGCGTAGTGGTTCCGAAGGACAGAGCCGTGGGCTTGACCGCGACCGTCATGCGGACGTCTGCAGGGGCGCTGAACTACACGCCGGTTGCCAAGGTGAATAATCTGAGCCGCACGATGGAAACGCTCAAGAAGCAGGGGATGTGGTTCGTCTGCGCCGATATGGACGGAACTTTGATGTATGAGTGCAATTTAACCGGAGCGATCGGTCTGGTGATCGGTAATGAGGGCAGCGGTGTCGGCAGACTTGTGAAGGAGCATTGCGATTATGCCGCAGCCATCCCGATGAGGGGGAATATCGATTCCCTGAATGCGTCGGTGGCAACCGGAGTGCTGGCGTATGAAATCGTGAGACAGCGGATGCAAAATAATTAACATAATATTATTTATGTAATCCATTGGTTGCGATTTTCAAAAATTAGTTATGTCAATTCAATGCGCAACGAAGCAATCAGTGGCAGCGAGCGGAGTATGTCGATTAGAAATGAAGTTTATCAGGTGTATCAGCGACGTATTTAGATCGAAATGAGTATGAATTATGTAAACATGACGGATGAGGAACTGATCTTGACGCTGCGGGACGGAGACGAGCGGATCACGGATTACCTCATGGAGAAATATAAGGATCTTGTGCGGCAGAAGGCGAAATCCATGTACCTGCTCGGCGCGGATGGCGACGATCTGATTCAGGAAGGGATGATCGGGCTGTTCAAAGCGCTTCGGGACTATGATCCCGGGCGGGATGCGAGTTTCAAGACTTTTGCGGAACTCTGCATTTCCAGACAGATGTTCACTGCGGTTGAGAATTCGCACCGCAAGAAACACGGTCCTTTGAATTCCTATATTTCGCTGAGTACGGCGTCTTCGTTGGAAGAGGGCGAGGATAGGACGCTGATGGAGCGTTTAACGTCCCTGACGGATAAGAACCCCGAAGAAATGGTTTTGGATCGTGAGCGCTTCGAGTCTCTGAGGAAGGAGATCCAAAGCGTGCTCAGTCCGCTGGAGAATCAGGTGTTCGGTCTGTCCCTAACAGGCATGAATTATACGGAGATTGCCCGAGTGCTCGGACGCGATGAGAAATCTACCGACAATGCGCTGCAGCGGATCAAGGGAAAGGTGAAAAAGGTACTTTCCAATCGGGAGAATTGAGCCAGAAATCTAATTTACGAGGAGAGAAACAGATGAAACAAAGAAATGAATTACGAACCATGGTGCTTGCGATGGATGCGATGCTTGCGGCGATGTGCGCGGTGCTTGGCTATTTTGCAATTGACCTGACCTTTATCAAATTCACGTTTGAGAGCTTTCCGGTGCTTGTAGCGGCGCTGCTCTTCGGCCCGATTGACGGCGTTGCGGTCGGTCTGGTCGGCACCTTTCTCTATCAGTTCTTAAGATACGGGCTGGAAGCGTCCACGCCGCTCTGGATCCTGCCGTACGGCGTCATCGGTCTGATCTGCGGGCTGTATGCGATGAAATACCAATACCGCAACACGAGGAAGCAGATCTATTTCATCGTTGCTCTGATGGAATTCCTGATGTTTGCGCTCAATACCGTTTCGCTCTATTTCTATGCCGGCATGATCGGCAAAGTGGGTGCGGAATTTGTTTTGAGCGGGATTCTGCCGCGTTCTCTGGTGATGCTGATGAAAGCGGTCGGCTTTGCTTTGCTGATGCCTGTCGTGCTGAAAGCGGTGCATCGTTTTCGACGTGAGAATCACACAAAGACTGTTTGACATGTTAAGATCGGCATGATATAATTTTCGGGTGTGAAATTGCTGACGTGGCACAGTAGGTAGCGCACCGCATTGGTAGTGCGGAGGTCATGGGTTCGATTCCCGTCGTCAGCATAATGCCGAAAAGTCTTGTAATAAGGGTTTTCGGCTTTTTGGTTGGAGCAATTCTTGGAGAGGGAATACAGGATGAGAAGGAAGTATCGGATCCTTGGGTGGATTCTGACCGCGCTGCTTACGGTAATCGCAGCTGCTCAATTACTTTCGTTTACCCGTTCGAAACAGCATCAGGTGAACCTTGACGCCATGCAGGTGACGGAATACGAGGATGGAAGCGTCGGATACAGTATCGGCGGCTTCTCGCTTCCGAAAGGAAACTACACGGTTCTGCTGTACTATGAACTGACGGGCGAAGATACCCTTGCCTCTCTTTCCGTCGGACTGGAGAGCGGTCCCGTTCCTCAGACCTTATCGGCGGCCTCATCTGCGCCGGCGGTGTTTCCCTTTTCTCTTGCCTATCCGACTGACAACGGGCGGCTCAGTGTCCGGACAAGTGCCGGGAGCACCTTTGCGCCAATCTCCCTGACCTTTGTATCCGATCGTTTTATCTATATGGACGGTCTGATCTGGGCACTGCTTTGCCTTTTGGGCATCGGGATTATCTGGATCATGCTTGTGAAAATCAATCGGGGACAGGCGGATCTGCTCACCTATGGCGTGGTTCTGCTGCTGATGCTGCTTACGACGCTGCCTTCCCTGCTTGCAAAGACGCAGCCGCTGGGGGTGGATCTGCGCGGGCATCTGCTTCGGATCGACGCCCTATATTACGGGACGCTGGATCACCAGTTTCCGGTCGTGATCGCTCCCGAATGGAACAACACCTACGGACAACTGGATATTCTGTACCCGTATTTGTTCCTCTATCTTCCGGCATTTTTCCGTCTACTCGGCATGTCGGTGTTCGGGATCATTCAACTTTCGATCCTGCTGGTCAATGTATTTGGCTGCATTGTGTTCTACCGATCGTCCGCCGTGATTTTTAAGAACCGGAGAATGAAACTGCTGTGTACGTTTCTGTTGATGTTTGAATATTCCAGAATTTACGGTGCATACAGCGGCGGGCGTCTGGGCGGATCGCTGCTGGCGGGGATGTTCGTACCGCTTGTGGTGGCGGGGCTGATCGATCTCTTTTATCAGGAAAGGGAGAAATGGTACTATCTGCCGGTCGGTATGGCGGGTATTTTCTGTTCGCACATCATTTCTTCCGTGGTGACCGTTCTCATGGTCGCCGTCGTTTTTCTGTTCCATATCGGGCAGTGGAAGCGGAAGGAGATCTGGACGACGGTGCTGAAATCGCTGCTGTTGTTCGGGGCTCTGATTTTCGGAACTTACACTGCTTTCCTGCGATATTATTTTCTGGACTGGTCCTCTACGAACCTGATGTGGCGGGATTTCCTGAGCACGCTCTGGCGTATTTCCAGACCGCTGTTCGATCTGCGCTGGACGTCGGCGCTGATTCTGCTGACAACCTGTGCTATCCTGCTGCTCCTGGGCTATTTGGCGGAGAGAAGGAAGAAGTCAAACGGAAACGGGGAGAATGCGGGGGAGTTGAGCGACGGCAGTGATCGGTTCGGCTTTGTTCCGCCCATGTTCGGAGCGGCGTTTGTGTTCTATTTCCTGGCGACGGCATATTTCCCGTGGGAGCTTTTAAGGAGAGTCGGTCTGTTTCGCAGCCTGACCGATCTTCTGCAAAGCGGCAACCGTTTTATCGGTTATCCCGGGATGATCTGCGCGTTTTGCATTCCGTTTCTGTTTGCGCAGGTTCTGGAAGAGAAGCGCTGGAAAGATTTCCGGGTGATCACGGGGGTCGTTCTCATCCTTCTGGGTTTTTCCGGCTTTGTGTATGCGGAGCATATTTACATGGCTTCGGAACTTCGCGTTTATGATGAAGTGACGGCGGAGATTGAATATCCGCTTGAGGATTATCTTCCGACGGGAACAAAGCGCACCGACTATGAGAGTGCCGTCGGTTTCATTTCCGATGAGAGCGCCGTTCAAACATTGGAATATAGCCGGGCGGGGACGCATGTATTTTACCGCTACAAAGCGCTGAAAGACGGCGTTTATGTGGAATTTCCCAAGTTCTACTATGAAGGCTATGTTGCCGTGGATGAAGCGGGGAGGGCAGTTTCGCTTCTCAAAGGGGATCATAACAGGATTCGTGTGGAGCTGCATCCGACAACCGAACCGAAAGAGATCCATATCAAGTATCAGGTACCCGTTGTGATATCGCTTAGTTACCTGTTTTCCCTGCTGGTCTGGATCGTAATCATACTAAGAGCGATCAAACGAAGAATGCCCAAGGCGTGAAAGTAATTCTATGAGTGGATTTGACAGTCGGAAATTGGCGGATCCCGCAGTATTTGCGGAGAATCGGATGAGGGCGCACAGCGCGCATCGGTATTACCGAAACAAAGAGGAACTGAAAAAGGGGAAGTCCGGTTATGAGCTTTCTCTGAACGGTCGCTGGAAGTTTCGCTATGCGAAGAATCTTGCGGAAGCTCCGGTCGGTTTCGAGCGTACACAGACAGACGTGAGCGACTGGGATGAGATTACGGTACCTGCCCATATTCAGATGGAAGGATACGGCGCGCCCGCGTACGTGAATACCCAGTGGCCCTGGGACGGGCACGCGGAAATCATGCCGCCCGACATTCCCGTGGAAGAGAATCCGGTCGGAAGTTATGTAACCTTCTTCGATCTGCCGTCGGATTTCAGGGAGAAAGACGTCATTGTTTCGTTTCAGGGGGCGGAGAGCGCCATTGCCGTCTGGTGTAACGGAGACTATGTCGGCTATGCGGAGGACAGTTTTATGCCGTCCGAATTCGATCTGACGCCTTTCGTGAAGAAGAAACGGAACCGTCTGGCGGTGCAGGTGTTTCGCTTCTGCTCCGGCAGTTGGTTTGAGGATCAGGATTTCTTCCGTTTCTTTGGAATCTATCGGGATGTCATTCTATATTGCAGACCGAAATGCCATGTGGAAGATCTTAAGGTGGAGACGACGCTGCATGAGGATCATAAGAGCGGAACCGTAAGCGTGACGCTTTGCCTGCAGGGCGGCGCCTGCAGGGGGGGGATCAGATTATATGCGCCGCGCTTGGATCGGTGCGCCCTGGATCGAGTGAAGAAAACAGATGAGACCAACACGCTGCTTGCGCAAGCAGCGTGGATGGGTGGAACGAAAGATATTATGTCAACCAGAATCGATCTGACAGTGGAGCAGATTCGTCTCTGGTCTGCGGAAGATCCGTTCCTCTACACGCTGCTGATTGAGGTCTGTGACGAAAAGGGTGAACTGTTGGAAATCATCCCGCAGAAGGTCGGTTTCCGGAAGTTCGAGATTGCAGACGGGATCATGCTGCTCAACGGAAAGCGCATTGTGTTCAAGGGTGTGAACCGACATGAATTCACGACGGAACACGGACGCGTGCCGGATGAAGGGGCGCTGCTCGCAGATCTTGTGACCATGAAGCAGAATAACATCAATGCGATTCGTACTTCACATTATCCCAACGACGAGATGCTCTATGACCTCTGCGACCGCTTCGGCTTCTATCTGATTGCAGAGAACAATATGGAGACGCACGGCTCCTGGGACGCCTATATCAGGGGGCAGTTGCCGCTTGAGAAGGTCATTCCCGGCAATCAGGACGAATACGCGCCGCTCCTGCTCGATCGGGTGAAGTCCTGTTACGAGAGGGATAAGAACCATCCGTCCGTGCTGATCTGGTCGATCGGCAACGAGTCCTACGGCGGCAGTGTGGTACGACAGATGACGGATCTGTTCCATACGCTCGATCCCATCCGTCCGGTGCATTATGAAGGCGTTGCGCAGCCTGACCCGATGGAACTGGATACCACGGATATCAACAGTGTGATGTATTATTCCGCCGCGCAGATTCGGGAGTTTCTGAACCGGCATCCGAACAAGCCGATGATCTCCTGCGAATATTCGCATGCCATGGGAAATGCCTGCGGCGCGGTGGATCAATATCGTATCCTCACGGAAGAATGTCCGCATTATCAGGGCGGCTTCCTCTGGGATTACATCGACCAGTCCATTACGAAACAGGATCGCTACGGCAGGGATTATCAGGCTTACGGCGGTGATTTCGACGAACGGCCCAATGACGGGAATTTCTCCGGCAACGGGATCGTCTACGGGCGGAACCGGATGCCAAGCCCGAAGATGGCAACGGTCAAATATAATTATCAGGATCTTTTCGTTCGCTTTGGAAAGGATATGGCGTCTTTTACTGTGGAAAACCGCAGTCTCTTTACACCGACCAGCGCTTACCGTTGTATTTTAAAACTGGAGCAGTTGCGGGATGATCATGTTTCGTTTGAAATGGCGACGGTATATGAGACGGAAATCGAAACGGACGTTGCACCGGGAGAGGAAGCGAGTTACCCGTTTCCGGAAGCGGTACGAACCTTGCTGATGGCGGAGCGCAATTTGCAAGCCGGAGACGGGGCGGCGCAGGTCGGGGAATTTGTCCTTACATTATCTTTCCGGTTACGGGAAGATCGTTTCTATGCGAAGGCAGGACATGAGGTTGCCTATGGCGAGCAGACGTTTTCAAGGGATCCATCCGGTTACGGCAGTCATAAGGGGTATGGGGAGAACGGAAAACGGTTCGATGTGATTCACGGCTTCAATAACCTCGGCGTAAAGGGAGAGAATTTCGAGGTGATGTTTTCTTATCTTTCGGGCGGACTGACTTCCTATCGTTATGAAGGCGTGGAACTGATGAAGGGCAATATTCGACCGAACTTCTGGAGAGCCCCCGTCGATGATGATTACGGCAACTGCATGCCTTATCGCTATGCACAGTGGAAGATCGCGAGTCTGTATGCGGGGAACCGATATCGGGCGCATGACGTTTCCGATGTGAATCATTTCTGTATTCCGGAACTTCTTTCGGAGTCGGAATCGCATGTTACGATACGTTTCGAGTATCGGATGCCGACGTGTCCGGAGAGCAGTTGTTTCCTGACCTATACGGTATGGGCAACGGGTGAGGTGACAACGCGTCTGACGTATGATCCGATCCCGGAACTGCATGACATGCCGGAATTCGGCGTGATCTTAAAGTTGTCTGCGGATTACCACAGGCTTCGTTGGTTCGGTCCGGGTCCCGAAGAGACCTATGCGGATCGAAAGAGCGGCTCAAAGACTTCCGTCTATGAAGCGGAAGTGGCCGATCTGCCGGAGTATCTGATGCCGCAGGAGTGCGGGAACCATGCCGATGTGAAGTTGGCGGCAGTCTTGAATGAGGAAGGGCGGGGGCTGCGTTTCTCGGGTGATTTCTACATTTCCGCACTGCCCTATACGCCGCATGAACTGGAGCATGCCGGACACCCGTTTGATCTGCCGGAAGTGCATTACACTTATGTGCGATTATCCCTCATGCAGATGGGGGTCGGCGGAGATGATGCCTGGGGCGCGCTGACGCATCCTGAGTTCCTCATCAATGTTGAGAAACCGCTTGATTTCACGTTTTCGTTTCGGGGAGTAGGAAGCGGGAGTTGAATGCTTACGGATCTGTGCGCGCACTTTGGGGAGTCAAGCCTTTCAATGCAGTGGCGACGAAATATGGCTTGTAATTCGAGGGGGCGTATGCTATGATTTTTACGTGCACAACTGACGGAGTAGCGGGTAAGACCGCGGTGGAGTTCACCACATGAAGTGCACTGCCGCATAACAATGGGATGCGGATACTACTGAGTCGTACCGTCTGGGCAATCCCGTTTGGGACATGCGCAGGCGGTTTTCTTTTGTTCGGGAAGCATAAACGCAAGGGAAAGCGCGGAGCAGTTCAAACAGGCATGAGAAACAGTCAAAACAAACAGAGCAAAGGAGAAGAGATTATGCAGAAGAAAAACCTTTCAACAGAACTTCAAAACAACCCGTATCCGGGGCGCGGCATCATCATCGGTAAGTCCGCGGACGGCAAATATGCCGTAACGGCTTATTTCATCATGGGGAGAAGTGAGAACAGCAGAAACAGAATCTTCGTTGAGGACGGCGAGGGCATTCGAACCCAGGCGTTTGACGCTTCCAAAATGCAGGATCCTTCGCTCATCATTTATGCGCCGGTTCGCGTACTCGGCAACAAGACGATCGTGACCAACGGCGACCAGACCGATACGATCTATGACTGCATGGATATGCAGATGACCTTTGAGCAGTCTCTGCGAAGCCGTGTCTTCGAGCCGGATGCGCCGAACTTCACGCCGCGTATTTCCGGTATCATGCACGTGGAAGACGGCAGTTACAATTACGCTTTATCGATCCTGAAAACGGCGGAGGGAGATTCCGCTTCCTGCAACCGCTTCACCTTTGCGTTTGAGAATCCCAAGGCGGGCGAGGGCAGGTTCCTGCACACCTATATGGGGGACGGCAATCCGCTTCCGAGTTTTGAGGGCGAGCCGGAACTCGTGGCACTTGACGGCGACATCGATGCGTTTACGAACGAAGTCTGGAACGCGCTCAATGCGGACAACAAGGTTTCGCTTTTTGTCAGATACATTGATATCGCGACCGGCAAATACGAGAGCCGAATCTGCAATAAGAACGCGTAAGAAATGCATGGGCGATCGCAGAGAAAAGCAGTGAAAAATGAAAATATTGAATGAAAAAGCGGAAATGATTAAACAAACAGGAGAGGGAAAATGAAAGAATTCGAATTGAAATACGGGATTAACCCGCACCAGAAACCGGCAAGGATCTATGTAGAGAGCGGAGTGGAGCTGCCTATCACGATCCTGAACGGAAGACCCGGTTACATCAACTTCATGGACGCCTTCAACGGTTGGCAGCTGGTCTGTGAACTGAAGAAAGCGACCGGATATCCGGCGGCAACGAGTTTCAAGCACGTCAGCCCCGCCGGTGCTGCAATCGGAAAACCGTTGTCGGACACTTTGAAGAAAATCTATTTTGTCGATGATTTGGGAGAACTGTCGCCGATCGCCTGCGCTTATGCCAGGGCAAGAGGGGCGGACAGAATGTCCTCGTTCGGTGATTTCATTTCTCTTTCCGATGTCTGCGACGAGTCCTGCGCACGTATGATTCAGCGCGAGGTCTCCGACGGCATCATTGCGCCGGGCTATACGCCGGAAGCGCTTGCAATCCTGAAAGAGAAGAAGAAAGGGAATTACGCGGTCATTCAGATCGATCCTGACTTTGTTCCCGCACCGGTGGAACGGAAGCAGATTTTCGGCATCACGTTCGAGCAGGGCAGAAACGACATCGAGATTGACGAGTCGCTCCTGGAAAACATTGTCACGAAGAATCGGGAACTGCCGCTTGACGCCAGATATGATCTGCTGATTTCCCTGATTACACTGAAATATACGCAGAGTAATTCCGTCTGCTATGTGAAGGACGGTCAGGCGATCGGGATCGGCGCAGGGCAGCAGAGTCGTGTGCACTGCGTTCGACTTGCAGGGCAGAAGGCTGACAACTGGCTCCTGAGACAGAGCCCGAAGGTGATGAACTTACAGTTTGTGGACGACATCAAGCGGGCGGACAGAGACAACGCGATCGACAACTATATCGGCGAAGCCTTTATGGATGTGCTTGCGGAAGGCGCATGGCAGAAACTGTTCCAGGTGAAGCCCGAAATTTACACGGAGAATGAGAAGCGCTTGTGGCTCGACCAGATGACGGGCGTATCGCTTGGTTCCGACGCTTTCTTCCCGTTCTCGGATTCCATCGAGCGCGGTCACAGATCCGGCGTTTCCTATATTGTGCAGCCCGGAGGCTCTGTCAGAGACGATCTCGTGGTTGACTGCTGCGACAAGTACAACATGGTCATGGTCTGCAACGGCGTCAGACTGTTCCACCACTAAAGACGGTCATTGGTTCGAAATGTATTACCGGTTTCTCATCATGAGAAACCGGTATTTGTTCTATCATAGGAAATTGCTTTGCAATTCCTATGATAGAAAACGCTTCGCTAAGGATGCGCACTCGCGCGATAGGAAAATATTGCCTTTGCAACCGCGCTCGGCGCGTAGTGTCTTGCAAGCAAGACACTTTGTTCTGTGATTGGAATCGTTGATTTTAGGTTACATCACACTTCGGTTGCGGAAAATACTGACGTGAAAGGGCGGAGAGCAAACGGTAAGGGGGTCAGAGTTCTTCCTTGACGGCTTTGCGGAATTCGCTCGGCGAGATGCCCTTGATCTTCTTGAAGGTACGGTTGAACGAAGAAACGGAGTTGAAGCCGCACTCGAAGGCGATGTCGATGAATTTCTTCTTTGGTCCCAGGAAGAGGGATTCGGCGCGGCGTACACGTTCGCGCATCAGATAATCCACAAAGGTCGTCTGCGTATAGTCTTTAAACAGATGCGAGAAATACGATCGGCTCACGCCGTCTTCAAATGAAATCGTTTCGTAATAATTGTTCAATCCCATGTAAAAAACCTCAATTTTCATTCCATCTTTGTTCAATAGTAACAAAAATACCGGGAAAAAGATAGTCCGGATTGCGTCATGAAACGCAAAAAATATAGTTAAAAATCAGACGAAATGAGCAAAAACAGAGAGAATTGATGATTTTTAACGAAAAAGAAAGCAATATCTGCACAGGATTTTCATTTCTTCTTCATAACATATCTCAGACAAAGAGCATACGATAGAGGTGGATCGAAAACGGATGCGGATGCCGCGTCTGCAAAGAAACTTGCGTCAAAATTCGACATTCCAGCGACGCAGCCGATCGGAGATTATGAGGTGACTGGCACGCAGTTTATGGGCGAGCCTGCGACGGAAGCGGAGAGTATAACTATCTGGACGCACCGGAACTGAAATGCATCGTTGAATTGTTGGAGAGCTATCACAACTGAGACCGGCAGCGTTAGATATCGTAAAGAAAAGATCGACAGCAGAACAGATCATTCCATATCAAAATAGAATTGATTTGAAAAGAAGCAACGGAAAAACAAAGAAACAAAGATCATAGGATCAAAGGAGAAGCAAACATGCCGTTATCATCAACAAAGGTAATCAAGGTGATTGTTGTGACAGACAATCTTGAAAAAACCGTCAACGCATACCGCAACCTGTTCGGAACGGGGGAAGAAAGAGCGGAGACGGGCGAACACAAACAAGTCAGAGAACCCTATACCGTGTACTGCGGTGCGCCCATCACCGATACTCCCATGAAGGTAGAGAGCGTATTCAGTGATAATTTCTGGTTCGAAATCATTCAGCCGCTTGGTGAGCGTGATCCCTGGGCGGTGTGGCTTAAAACGCACGGCACATCGATCTATTCGGTTTGCCTGATTTCGGACGGTCCGATCGAAGCGGATGAGGAATTGATGAAGCAAGCGGGCTATGCGTCCATATTCAAGCAGGAAAAGGGCTACGAAGCCTATGAATATTTTGATACTGCCGCAGACCTCGGCGTCCTGGTTGAGGTGAAAGAGCAGTACGGAGCATAGTTTAACGAAAATGGAGAAACTCCTTCGATCCGCGCTTGATTTTTACAGGAAGAGCGAATTTCAGGCGGATGAAGAGGCAACGGAAGGCGTTCATTGCGGAATTGCATTCAGAGCGGATGGCAAGTATAATATTTCATGACTGCGCTTGCCAGAGCGTTCTGCCGTAAGCGCGGAGACCACCGCGATGCGGGTGCGGCGATGCCGGAAATTCAGGAAGGTTGAGGAGTATTCTATGAGGAATCGATTGCTTCGGAACAAGTATTATCTGTACGCGACGGAGTTCTTTGCGGGGATGAGCGTGATGGCGGTGGAACTTGGCGCGTCGAGACTGCTGGCGCCGTATTTCTCGTCGTCCCAGATCGTATGGACGATTATCATCGGAACGATTATGATTGCAATGGCGCTCGGAAACATTTACGGCGGCAAGGCGGCGGATCGGAATCCGGATCCGGCGCGGCTCTACGGACGAATTACGGTCGCGGCAATCTGGATCGCATTGATTCCGCTGCTAGGGAAATACGTGATTTTGGGGATTTCGGGGCTTCTGATCCTGACCGTTTCAAACGGTTTTCTGATTGTCGCCGCGTTCATTGCCTGCATGGTGATCTTCGTATTTCCGTTGTTCCTGCTCGGCACGGTGACGCCGTCGCTGGCAAGATATACGATGGATTCCGTGGACGATTCCGGTCGAGTCGTCGGAACGCTTGGAGCATACAATACGATCGGCAGTATTCTCGGTACTTTTCTGCCGACTTTCGTGACGATCCCGCGCGTCGGCACGAGCATTACCTTTTTGATTTTCTCAGGGATTTTACTGCTCTTATGCGCCCTTTACTTCCTGGGCGCACGGGGAAAGGGTCGTTGCAGAGAAACGACCTTTTCCGAAAAGGAAGCCGGAATCAATGAGAATGCAGCAAGGGAGTGGAAGCGGGGCAGGATCAAGCTTGCCGTCGGCGTGATTGTTTTCGTAATTTCCGTGATTTTCGGAGCGCGGGACAGTTTTGCGTTCTGGGAGAAAAACCTGCTCTATGAGGGAGAATCCATCTACAATTATCTGCAGGTCAAGGATACGGATACGTCCGTGATTCTGTCTACCAATGTACTGTTCGGCGTGCAGTCCATCCTGATGAAGGATGCGGAACTGACGGGCATGTACTATGATTACGCGATGGCGGCGCCGTTGATGGCAAACGTCAATGAGAAGCAGGACGCAAAGATGCTGGTTCTGGGTATGGGGACCGGAACTTATGCCGTACAGTGCAGAAAGTATTTTCCGGAAATGAAGACGGTCGGCGTTGAGATCGACGAGAAGATTACCGAACTTGCGGGGCAGTACTTCGAACTGCCGGAAGATATTGAGGTTGTAACCTTTGACGGAAGGGCTTTCTTAAATGCGGACAGGGAAAAATACGATGTGATCCTTGTGGACGCTTACCAGGACATTACGATTCCGTTTCAGATGTCCGGCGTGGAGTTCTTCCGGCTGGTGAAGGAGCATCTGAACGAGGGCGGCGTGATGGTCGTCAATATGAATATGCAGACGGAGGAACCGGACAATATCTGCGACTATCTGATGGATACGATCGCATCGGTTTTTCCTTATGTCTATACGGCGGATGTGGCGCACAATACCAACTGCGAACTGTTTGCGTCAGGAAATCCTGAGATGATGGAGACCTTTCGTGCCGCGTTGGAGAAGATGGACGCCAATGCGCTGACGTCGTTTATGAACGGGATCGAGGACAGCATCCTTCCCTACGAGGGCAGCGATCGGATTCTGACCGACGATAAAGCGCCGGTAGAATTGCTCGGCATACAGGTGATCGATTCCATCATCGAGCGGGAAGTAAGTTACTACCGCAATATCTACCGCGAAAAGGGCTTGGATGGGGTTTTGGAGTATCTGTGAGGAGAAGCGGACGGATACAGACCTTATGTCAACTCCTGATCAGAATTGTGTAAATTGAACTTATCGATTGAAATGTGACATTTGATGGGGCGGAAGCGCGGCGACTGGATTCCGCTCAAAGATACAAGAAAACAGCCCTTTCGGGCTGCTTTCTTTGGTTTATTGGAGATCGGAAGAGCGTCGTGTAGGGAAAGAGTGTACGTCCTGGTGTAG
>CAZNCH010000040.1:0-14126 GCA_964571555.1 uncultured Lachnospiraceae bacterium
ACACGACGCTCTTCCGATCTAAAATGGCTTTATTTGAATCATACGAAAGACGTATTGAACAGATCAATGCAGTACTCAATAGCTATGGAATCGCTTCTCTTGAAGAAGCTGAGAAGATTACAAAAGACGCCGGCTTAAACGTGTACGATCAGGTGAAGGCAATTCAGCCGATCTGTTTCGAAAATGCGTGTTGGGCTTACATTGTCGGCGCTGCGATTGCGATCAAAAAAGGCTGCAGAAAGGCTGCAGAGGCGGCTGCCGCAATCGGCGAGGGTTTACAGGCGTTCTGTATCCCCGGTTCCGTTGCGGATACCCGTAAGGTAGGTCTCGGTCACGGGAATCTCGGCAAAATGCTGTTGGAAGAGGAAACCGAATGTTTCGCATTTCTGGCGGGTCATGAGAGTTTTGCCGCAGCAGAAGGCGCGATCGGTATCGCGGAAAAGGCGAATAAGGTACGTCAGAAACCGCTGCGCGTTATCTTAAACGGTCTTGGGAAGGACGCCGCTCAGATTATTTCCAGAATCAACGGCTTCACCTTTGTTGAAACCGAGTACGATCCCTATACCAACACCGTGAAGGAAGTATTCCGCAAGTCTTATTCCGAAGGATTAAGAGCAAAGGTTAACTGCTACGGTGCGAACGACGTTTGTGAAGGCGTTGCCATCATGCACAAGGAAGGCGTTGACGTTTCCATTACCGGTAACTCCACCAACCCGACCCGTTTCCAGCATCCGGTGGCAGGCACTTACAAAAAGGAGTGCATCGAACAGGGCAAAAACTACTTCTCCGTTGCATCGGGCGGCGGCACGGGACGTACGCTTCATCCCGACAACATGGCTGCAGGTCCCGCATCCTACGGCATGACGGATACCATGGGACGTATGCATTCCGATGCGCAGTTCGCAGGATCTTCTTCCGTACCGGCTCACGTCGAAATGATGGGACTCATCGGTGCAGGCAACAATCCGATGGTCGGAATGACGGTTTCCGTTGCGGTTTCGATTGAAGAAGCGGCAAAGGCAGGCTCTTTCTAATCGATCCATGCTGTTTTCTAGGACTTTTCACGAATTGTGAAAAGTCCTTTTCTATTTCCGGAAAGTTTGATAGAATATAGAATAATTTATGAGCGGAGGCAAGGTCATGGACGAAAACAAAATGCAGGAAACCATAAAAGAAACGATAGTTGAAAATGCAAGTGCCGACGGAACAAAAGAAGAGCAGACGGATGAAAATCATCCGGCAGAAACTTCGGTTGTCAATCCTGCAACGACAGTCACTGCTGCCGATTTGCAGGAATTGGTCGCTCTGCTGAAAGATATCAAAGAGAGCAGTGAAGCGGAGATGCGCTACAGCAAGAAACAGAGCAGATGGGCGCTGATCAGTTCGGTTACCGCTCTGGTCATGGTCGGCGTTCTACTGATCGTGGGACTTCTGTCCGCACCCAAGGTAATCAAAATGGTGAATGAAGTGGATTCGCTTCTTATACAAACCGACGCCATTATGAAGGAAGCGGATGCAATTGCGCAAAATGTCCATGTCGTAATGAGCGACTTGGAAGTTGTCGCGAACAATCTGGCGGAGTCCGATCTTTCCGCAATGCTTGACAATGTCAATTCTCTTGTCATAGACAGTCAGAACAGCATCAATGAAGCCATGGAGAAAATCAACTCGATCGATATCGTATCACTGAACCAGGCCATTCGGGATTTGGGAACGATAGTGGAACCGCTTGCGAAGTTATTCGGCGGCGGAAGAAGATAGGAAAAGGAAAGGGAGTCATAAGGGATGATAGGTGCAGATGCGATTGTAAAATGTCTGGAGGCGGAAAACGTAAAGACGGTTTTCGGTTATCCCGGCGTAGCAATTTGTCCGTTTTTCAACAGTTTAAGCAATACCAGTATCAAATCCGTTCTGGTCAGGACGGAACAGAATGCGGCGCATGCCGCAAGCGGTTATGCGCGAATCTCCGGCGCTGTCGGAGTCTGTGTGGCAACCTCGGGTCCTGGCGCCACGAACCTGATCACCGGTATCGCTACCGCCTATGCGGATTCCATTCCGATGATCTGCATTACGGGGCAGGTGGATTCCTCTCTGCTCGGTTCCGACGTGTTCCAGGAAGCGGACATTACCGGCGCGGCGGAATCCTTTGTGAAATACAGTTATCTGATCAAGGACGTCAATGAGATTCCCAGAATCTTCAAAGAGGCGTTCCATATCGCTTCCACCGGTCGAAAAGGTCCGGTGCTCATTGATATCCCGTTCGATATTCAGAATGCATCGATCAACCGCTTCAAATACCCTGCCGAAGTCAACCTGCGCACCTACAAACCCACCGTGAAAGGGCATGCCGTGCAGATCAACAAGGTGTTCAAGGAACTGATGCGTGCCAAAAAACCGATCATCTGTGCCGGCGGCGGCGTATTGTTGAGCGGCGCGAAGGATTTGCTCAAAGATTTCTCACATCAGTACGGAATCCCTGTCGTATCCACCATGATGGGACTGGGCGTGATGCCGACAAATGATCCCTATTATTTCGGTATGGTCGGGAACAACGGCAAAGGCTACGCCAACCGCGCTATGAACGAATCGGATCTGCTCTTAATGATCGGTGCAAGAGTAGCGGACAGGGCAATTTCGCAGCCGGATCTGATCATCGAGAGCAAGGTTTTAGTACACATTGACGTCGATCCCTGCGAGATCGGCAAAAACGTCGGTCCGCACATTCCTCTGGTCGGTGACATCGCCGCAATCTTCGAAGATTTCAAGCAGCATGAACTGATTGCGGATTATTCGGCATGGCTGGACACGCTGAATCGCTATAAGGATTCCTATACGGTGACCAGAAACATTGATCCGGACTACATCGATCCGGCGGAGTTTGTGATGAAATTATCCGAGGAGATGGATTATAACGGCGTCTATGTCGCCGATGTCGGACAAAACCAGATGTGGTCGTGCAATTATCACATTGTAAAAGGCGGCAGTTTCTTAACTTCCGGCGGAATGGGTACCATGGGCTATTCCATTCCCGCGGCGCTCGGCGCTCGACTCGCCGGAAACCGTCAGGTCGTGGCGGTTTGCGGAGACGGTTCCTTCCAGATGAGTATGATGGAACTGGCAACGATCGTACAGACCGGCGCACCTGTCAAGATTGTGATTTTCCACAATGATTCTCTGGGTCTGGTCAGAGAATACCAGGATCGTAATTACAAAAGGAACCATTCCATGGTGGATCTGGACGGAGGTCCCGATTTCAGGAAACTTTCCGAAGCCTATTCGATCCCCTATGTTCTGGTGGACAAATCCGTGAATCTGCGATCCACGATCCGCAATTTCCTGAAAGACGATGTAAATGCAATCATGGAAGTCATCATTGATCCGAACTGCTTTGCAAAATAGGAGGAAGCAACCGTCATGAAAAAAATATATTCCGTACTTGTGGAAAACAGATCCGGCGTCCTGATGAAAGTAGCGGGTCTCTTTTCGAGAAGATGCTTTAATATCGATTCGCTTGCAGTCGGCGAAACGGACGATCCCGCTGTTGCCTGTATTACAATCACCTCAACAGGCGATACAAATACGCTTGAGCAGATCGAGAAGCAGTTAAACAAGAAGATCGATATCATCAAGATCAAAACTTTCAAAGAGAGTGAAAGCGTTTCCAGAGAACTGATTCTGATTAAGGTAAAATACAACAAGTCCAACCGCAAGGATCTCATGGATATCTGCGAGATTCTGCATGCGGAAATTGTAGATATCTCCAAAACCATGATGACGATTCAACTCTGTTCCACTCCGGATAAAATTGCGCTCCTCATGCAGATGCTCTCCGGCATCAGCATTGTTGAAGTGGCGCGTACCGGAACGCTTGCGTTGCAGAAGTGTAATTTGAATCCATAACTATAACTTATGGTTATGTATTTTATGAATATTGACTATAGATTGACATGGAAAAGCATTGCTTCTATAATATTTCATAAGTGGAAAGAGGAGATCTGATGCAGAAGAAAGTTTTTCAACTCATTGTAGACAATACTTCCGGTGTATTATCACGTATTTCCGGCTTATTCAGTCGGCGTGGTTATAATATCGAAAGTATTACCGCAGGAACGACTGCGGATCCCCGCTTCACAAGAATCACCATTGTCGCGGCGGGAGACGAGGATATTCTGGATCAGATTGAAAAACAGGTGTCCAAACTCATCGACGTCAGAGACGTCAAAGAACTGCATCCGGACGACTCTGTTTTCAGAGAACTCATTATGATCAAGGTAAAGGCGAACGCCGAACAGCGTCCGGGCATCATTTCGATCTCGGATGTATTCAGAGCCAAAGTCGTTGACGTTGCAATCGATTCACTGATGATCGAACTGACCGGTACACAGGCAAAGATTGACGCGTTTCTGAAGTTGCTTGAGACTTATGAGATCCTTGAAATTGCCAGAACCGGAATCGCCGGTTTGTCCAGAGGCAGTGAAAACGTACTGTATTTTGATTAATTCATTCTAGGAGGAGATGTAAAATGGCAAGAATTTTCTATCAGGAGGATTGTAACCTTGACATGCTGAAGGGCAAGACAATTGCCGTGATCGGTTATGGCAGCCAGGGTCACGCACACGCACTGAATGCAAAGGAATCGGGCTGCAATGTGATTATCGGTCTGTATGAGGGATCCGCATCCTGGGATAAGGCGGTGAAGCAGGGCTTCGAAGTATATACTGCTGCAGAAGCGGCGAAAAAGGCTGATATTATTATGATCCTGATCAACGATGAGAAGCAGGCGGATCTGTATCAAAAGGATATCGCGCCGAACTTGGAAGCGGGCAACATGCTGATGTTTGCACACGGCTTCAATATTCATTTCGGTTGTATTACGCCTCCTAAGGATATTGACGTTACCATGGTTGCGCCCAAGGGTCCCGGACATACCGTACGATCCGAATATCAGGAAGGCAAAGGGGTTCCGTGTCTGGTTGCGGTCGAGCAGAACGCTACCGGAAAGGCGCTTGAGATCGCACTTGCTTATTCCCTTGCCATTGGCGGTGCAAGAGCGGGCGTTCTTGAGACCACGTTCCGTACCGAGACCGAAACGGATCTTTTCGGCGAACAGGCTGTCCTTTGCGGCGGCGTATGCGCGCTGATGCAGGCAGGTTACGAAACGCTTGTGGAAGCCGGCTACGATGAGAGAAATGCATACTTTGAATGTATCCATGAGATGAAGTTAATCGTTGATCTGATCTACCAATCCGGTTTTGCCGGTATGCGGTATTCCATTTCCAACACGGCGGAGTACGGTGATTATATCACGGGTCCGAAGTTGATCACGGAAGAGACCAAGCAAAATATGAAGAAGATTCTTTCCGATATTCAGAACGGAACCTTCGCCAAGGACTTCCTTTTGGATATGTCTCCCGCAGGTCGTCAGGTACACTTCAAGGCGATGAGAAAGCTTGCAGCCGAGCACCCGTCGGAGAAGGTCGGCGCGGAAATCAGAAAACTTTACAGTTGGAACAATGAAGAAGACAAACTGATCAACAACTGAATCCATCCATTAAAACGGAGCAACGCCTGCTCCGTTTTAATTTTTTTTTGCCATTCATAATTTTTTTCGTGTTGCATATACTGTCACAACATAATAAACTATATATTGTAATGCAAACAGCAAAATACACGATGGAGGCACATGATATGGGATACAAATCTGATATTGAAATTGCGCAGGAATGTAAGATGCAGAGAATCACCGAGATTGCCGAGGCTGCAGGTCTTGATGAAAAGTATCTGGAACGCTACGGCAATTACAAAGCCAAGGTGGACGATGCTTTATTACGTGACTATGCTGATAAAAAGGACGGAAAACTGATTCTGGTCACCGCAATCAATCCGACGCCCGCCGGTGAAGGCAAGACGACAACAACCGTCGGACTTGCAGACGGCATGCGAAGGCTCGGCAAGAACTGTCTCGTTGCATTGAGAGAGCCGAGTCTGGGCCCTGTGTTCGGCGTGAAGGGCGGAGCCGCCGGCGGCGGTTATGCACAGGTCGTCCCCATGGAAGATATCAATCTCCATTTTACCGGAGATTTCCATGCGATCGGCGCAGCGAATAACCTGCTTGCCGCAATGCTGGACAATCATATCCATCAGGGGAATGCATTACGAATCGATCCGAAGAAAATTACCTGGCACAGAGCTGTTGATATGAATGATCGGGAACTCAGAAATATCGTGATCGGTCTTGGCGGAAAGGGAGACGGGGTTGTCAGAGAAGATTCCTACGACATTACAGTGGCGTCGGAAATCATGGCGGTACTGTGTCTCTCCGCCGATATCATGGATTTAAAAGCAAGATGCGCCCGTATCATCGTGGGCTATAATTATGACGGGGAACCGGTCACAGCCGGAGATTTGCACGCACAGGGCGCGATGGCAGCCCTGTTGAAGGATGCATTGAAGCCGAATCTGGTCCAGACGTTGGAGGGGACGCCCGCTTTCATTCACGGCGGACCGTTTGCGAATATCGCTCACGGCTGCAATTCGGTCACCGCAACCAGAATTGCTCTGAAACTGTCCGATTACACCGTCACGGAAGCCGGTTTCGGTGCGGATCTGGGCGCCGAGAAATTCCTGGATATCAAGTGCCGTATGGCGGGACTGACGCCGGACGCCGTTGTGATCGTCGCAACGGTACGCGCGCTGAAGCATCACGGCGGCGTTGCCAGGGCGGATCTGAACAACGAGAATCTGACTGCACTGGAAGCGGGGCTGCCGAACCTCCTGCAGCATGTGGATAACATTAAGAATGTTTTTAAACTTCCCTGCGTGGTGGCAATCAATGCCTTTCCGACCGATACCGAAGCGGAACTGAATCTGGTGGAAGCAAAATGCAGAGCGCTCGGCGTTCCCGTTGCACTTTCCGAAGTTTGGGCGAAGGGCGGAGAGGGCGGCATCGCGCTCGCGGAAGAAGTGGTGAAGCTCTGTGAGGAAGAGAACCATTTTACCTTCTCTTACGAAGACGATATGTCCATCTACGAGAAGATGGAAGCCATTGCGAAGAAAATCTACCATGCGAACGGCATCCAACTGGTAGGAAATGCAGTGAAGCAGATCGTAGAGTTGGAAGCGCTCGGTTTCGAGAAACTGCCCGTCTGCATGGCGAAGACACAGTACAGTTTCTCCGATGATCCCTCCAAACTGGGAGCGCCGAAGGATTTCACCGTTCAGGTCAGAAATTTGAAAGTGTCCGCCGGCGCCGGCTTTATTGTCGCCCTCACCGGAGACATTATGACCATGCCGGGACTCCCGAAAGCACCTGCCGCAGAGAAGATCGACGTCGACGAAAACGGCGTGATCTCAGGGTTGTTCTGATTCTTCCTTAATTTACGGAGGTGCTTATGAATTATCTGAAAACATTTGTCCTGGGAATGACGGCGGGTCTTGCAATCAGTATCGGCGGAATCGTGTTCCTTGCATCCGATTCCAAATATGTCGGTGCGCTCTTTTTCACGGTCGGTCTGTTTACGATTTGTACTTTCGGCTTGTCTCTTTTTACCGGTAAGGTATGCTATGCATTGGAGCAGAAGCCTTCCTATCTGCTGGAACTTCTTCTGATCTGGCTTGGAAATTTCTGCGGCTGCATTCTGACCGGTCTTCTGATGCAGTGTACCCGAATGGCTCCTGCATTGATGGAAAAGGCGCAAATCGTTTGCGATACCAAGATGGCGGGTTCGTATTTGAGTACTTTTATCCTCGGTATTTTCTGCAATATCTGTATCTATATCGCTGTGGACGGATATCAACGCTGTCCGCACGAACTCGGGAAATATCTCGCGCTCCTTTTCGGCGTAGTCGCTTTTATCCTCGCCGGTTTTGAACATTGTGTTGCCAATATGTTCTATTTCTCCATGGCAGGCATTTTCAGCGGCAGGATGCTGTTGTTCCTCATCATCAACACGCTTGGGAATACCCTTGGGGGAATCCTGCTTCCCGGCTTACAGAAACTGGTCAAAGCCTAGATAGCGAATGCACCCGTTCGGATCATGATTTTCACCGAAACAAAACATTTGACATTACATGGCACTTCCTATATAATATTTGCGTATGCCGCGTGGCGGGGTGATAAGCGATCCGGACGGATCCACCGAAGCCAGCGAGAAATAGTAATAGGAGGTGCCCTATGTACGCAATTATAGCAACAGGCGGGAAGCAGTATAAGGTTTCCGAAGGCGATCTGATCAAGGTTGAGAAGCTTGCAGCAGAAGCCGGAGATACTGTGACTTTTGATCGTGTTCTTGCAGTCAGTGATCAGAAGCTTTTAGTCGGCGAAGATGTAGCGAAAGCATCCGTGTCGGCTACGGTTGTAGAGAATGGCAGAGGTAAAAAGGTCGTTGTCTACAAGTACAAGAGAAAAAGCGGATATCATAAGAAGAACGGTCATAGACAAGCATACACTCAGGTTAAGATCGATAAGATCAACGCTTAAGATGTTTGTCAGGATACAGTGATGATAAAAGCAACAGTCCAAAAAGACGAGAATGATTGCTATCGCGGGTTTTCCATTACAGGACATGCTTTGTTCGCAAACAAAGGAAAAGATATTGTTTGCGCGGCAGTTTCCATGATTGCGATCAACACCGTGAATTCCATTGAAACGTTGACGGAGAATGCGGTGTTATATACGCAGGAAAACGGAATTGAATTCCGTTTCCGGGAGAAACCGGATGCGAACGGCAGTTTATTGATGGATTCGTTTGTTTTGGGACTCAAGGGGATTCAAGAGAATTACCCGAAGCACTTAAGATTATTTTTCGAGGAGGTGTAAAAATGCTTAAGTTTGACCTTCAGTTATTTGCTCATAAAAAGGGTGTCGGCTCTACGAAGAACGGCAGAGACTCGGAAGCAAAGAGACTTGGCGCAAAAAGAGCGGACGGACAGTTTGTAAAGGCAGGAAACATCCTTTACAGACAACGCGGAACCAAGATTCATCCCGGTGTCAATGTCGGGAGAGGCGGCGACGACACGTTGTTTGCTCTGGTTGACGGAGTAGTTCGTTACGAGAGAAGCGGAAGAGATAAGAAACAGGCTTCCGTCTATCCGGTAGAACAGTAAATGCGAAGGGTTTTAAACGTCGGTTTAAAACCCTTTTTTAACGGTTGCATCACAGATTGAGGTTGAATATGTTCGCAGACAGAGCTAAAATTTATGTCAGAAGCGGGAAAGGCGGTGACGGTCACGTTTCGTTCCGCAGAGAGAAATATGTTGCAAACGGCGGACCGGACGGCGGCGACGGCGGAAAAGGCGGTGACGTGATTATTGAAGTCGATCCCGGGATGAATACTTTGATCAATTTCCGTCATATTCGGAAGTATTCCGCCGAAGACGGAGAGCGCGGCGGAAAACGGAACTGTCGCGGCAAAAACGGGCAGGATTGCATTCTGAAAGTACCGGAAGGCACGGTTTTCAAAGAACTCAATTCCGATCAAATCATCGTTGATATGTCCGGCGAGAACAAACGCTTCGTGCTGCTTCATGGCGGCAGAGGCGGCAACGGAAACCAGCACTATGCCACATCTACCATGCAAGCGCCCAAATATGCGCAGCCGGGACAGCCGGCGCAGGAACTGGAGCTTTACTTGGAACTCAAGGTGATTGCAGACGTCGGGTTGATCGGCTTTCCGAATGTCGGCAAATCCACCTTTCTATCCAAGGTCAGCAATGCGCGTCCTGAGATCGCCAACTATCATTTTACTACTTTGCGCCCGCATTTGGGCGTTGTCGATCTGGATGATACGAAGAGTTTTGTCATGGCGGACATTCCCGGACTGATTGAGGGCGCCAGCAAGGGCGTAGGCTTAGGACATGATTTTTTGAAACATATCGAGCGGACAAAATTACTGCTGCACATTGTGGACGCCGCTTCGACGGAAGGTCGGGATGCGATCGAAGATATCAAAACAATCAACAGGGAACTTTCTTCCTATAGCGACGTGTTGTCGCAGAAGCCGCAGATCATCGCCTTAAATAAGATCGATGCCATTGCGGGAGATGTTTCCCATGCGATCAACCGGATCAAAGCCGCTTTCGACTCATCGGGATATGAGATATATCCGATCAGCGCAGTTGCCGGAACGGGTATGAAGGAACTGCTTTATCATATTTCCGATCGTTTGTCGCAGATGAGTGATGAAGTCACTGTATTTGAACAGGAGTATTTCATTGATCGCGATGCGCTGAATCAGCAGGATCCCTATACCGTTTCCTACGACGAGGAAACCGCCATGTATGTCATCGAGGGACCGCGCGTTGAGAAAATGCTCGGCTATACCAATCTCGATTCCGAAAAAGGCTTTATTTTCTTCCAAAAATTCTTAAAGGATACCGGTATTCTCGATGAACTGGAAGCCCTCGGGATCAAAGAAGGCGATACCGTCAGAATGTACGGTCATGTATTTGACTATTATCAATAAGAGGAAATCCTATGAACAGTAAACAAAGAGCCTACTTAAAAGGTCTTGCCAGCACCATGGAGCCGATTCTGCATGTCGGCAAGGCATCCGTCAGTCCGGAAGTGGTAGAAGCCGCAAATGAGGCGTTAAACGCAAGAGAACTGATCAAGATCGGCGTGCTGAAAAACTGCGCGGATGATCCGCATGAAATTGCAGAAATCATTGCCGAAAGAACACATGCTTCCGTTGTGCATGTCATCGGCAAAAAGATGATTTTCTACAAACCGAACAAGAAAAAACCAAGAATCAAATTACCTGTAGAAGATTAGGAGACGGTCTATGCGTATCGGCGTACTTGGCGGAACCTTTAATCCGATTCATACCGGACATCTGATTCTGGCTGAAAATGCTTATGAAGCTCTGCAACTGGATCAGGTGCTCTTTATCCCGAGCGGCATCTCATATTTGAAAGAAAAGGAAACCGTTCTTCCTGCAGAAGCAAGGCTGAAAATGGTAGAACTTGCTACCGAATCCAATCCGCACTTCTTCGTTTCAAGGATGGAGATCGAACACAAGGGAAACAGTTATACTTATGTGACGCTGGAACAGTTACGGACAAAGCAGGACGCGGAACTGTTCTTTATCGGCGGAGCAGATACCTTATTCGGCATTTCCGGCTGGAAGGAACCGCAACGGATTTTTGATGCGGCAACCATAGTAATCGCACCGCGCGACGGAATGCAGTACGAGAAATTGCTTGAAGAAAAAAAACGCCTGATTGATCTGTACCGGGCAAAAATCATTCTTCTGGCCACCTCTGATCTTGCAATTTCTTCCACTGATCTGCGTGAGAGGATTGCACGCGGTCAAAGTGTGAGATATTATATTCCCGATCCTGTTTTGCATTATATTTCAAAAAAGGGGTTCTACCGGAATCATGCCGAATGACTGTTATGATCTGAACCGAATCAGGAAGAAACTGAAGAAAAAACTCAATCAGCATCGATATCAGCACACCCTCGGCGTCGCCTATACCGCAGGCTGTCTTGCAATGCGCTACGGGATCGACGTCAACCTTGCCATGACCGCGGGGTTGCTGCATGACTGCGCCAAATATCTCACCACAGAGCAATTATTGGCACTGTGTCGGGAGTACGAAATCACGCTTTCAGCGGTAGAGGAAGCCAATCCGCAGCTTCTGCATGCCAAAGCGGGCGTCGTCATTGCCATCAGAGATTACGACATGAAAGATCCTGCCATCTTAAGCGCGATTCAAAATCATACGACAGGCGCTCCCGCAATGCCTCTGTTGGATCAGATCATTTTTACAGCGGATTATATCGAACCGAACCGTGAAGTTCTTCCAAATATTGATGAGATTCGCCGCTTGGCATTTACCGATCTGGAAGCATCCATCATCGAAATATTGAAAGCAACCCTGGATTATCTGAAATATATGAATACGGAAATCGATGAGACGACGCGCCATACATTTGATTTCTATGTGTGCAAGAAAGAAGAGGAAAAGAATGGAAAAAACCAAAACCGCTAATATGATGCAAACCGCATTTCATGCACTGGACGAAAAAAAGGCTGTAAATATCAGCATCATCGATATTTCAGAAATCAGTATTCTTGCAGATTATTTCGTAATTGCAAGCGGGAATAATCCGAATCAGATCCATGCCATGGCGGATCATTTAGAAGAGAAGATGAAAGCTTCCGGCTTTCAGCCGGTCGGAACGGAAGGCTATCGAAATGCAAACTGGATTCTGATGGATTACGGCGACGTTATCATTCATCTGTTTGACAAAGAGAGCCGATCCTTTTACAATCTTGAGCGTATCTGGTCCGACGGGAAAAAGATCGAACCGGAAACGATCTGATTCGACCGGAAACAAAAAAACAACGGGAACAGATAAAAAAAACACAAGAAGTCCTGCGGCAATATCCGCAGGGCTTCTTCCATTAAGGCGTTGAATATATTAAAAGAGACGGAGAACTCCGTACACTTTACCTAAAATAGTCACCGAATCGAAGATGAGCGGTTCCATGGAATCATTCTCCGGCTGCAGACGAAACCGACCGTTCTCTCTGTAAAAAGTCTTCACCGTCGCCGAATCATCCACCAAAGCAACAACGATTTCACCGTTTCTCGCAGTGTTGCACTGTTCAACGAAAATCAAATCCCCATCAAAGATGCCGACATTGATCATGCTGTCGCCCTTTACCTTCAGGATAAAGGACTGCGCATTCGGCACATACTCCACAGGAAGCGGAAAATATGTGTCAATATTCTGCTCCGCAAGAATCGGTGATCCCGCGGCAACCGTACCGACAACGGGAATACTGGTCATTTCATGTCTGACCATCTGAAAACTGTCATCCATAATCTCTATGGCACGCGGCTTCGACGGGTCGCGACGGATCAATCCTTTTCTCTCCAGCGCTTCCAAATGCGAGTGAACAGAAGAAGTCGACTTCAGATTCACAGCTTCACAAATATCGCGAACCGTAGGCGGATAACCCTTTTTCAGGATTTCCTCTTTCATATAATCAAGAATCTCTTGTTGTCTGGGCGTAGCTTTCGATGACATCTCATGCTCCTTTCAGCAATACCGTTTCCATAATCAGAATAACACAAATGTTCGAAAAAGGCAAACAAATATTTGGAAATCAGAAAATATGTTCGAAAAAACGCTTGACATTAGAATATATGTTCGATATACTGATACCAGAAATCAGAACGAATGTTCTTGGATTAAATTCATTTATCTAATCAGACCGAATCCTAACCGAACGGCATCGGTACCAAAATAAGAATCACAGAGATCGGACATAGAGATCAGAATAGTGAGATCCGAATAGAGAGATTAGAATAGAGAGATTAGAATAGAGATCGGAATAAAAATCGGAATAGAGATCGGATTCAAATGAATTGAACGGAATCAGTCTTAAATGAAATAAAGATCGAAATGTAATAACGAAACATAATAAATAGATAAATATAATAAATGAAATCAGAGAATCGGAATCATCGGAAAAGGAGACGGGGCATGGATTACAACATGACTTACAACACAAACTATCATACAAATTACAATACAAATGCTTCTCATACGAATTATATGGAAAGAGCGGAGGCAAACCGCAGCAGACGTCAGGCGCGCGAAGCAGCCGTTTTGAAGCAGAAACGCAGACTCCTGATCATTCTGTTCCTTCTGGTTCTGATCTTGGGACTGTTCTCCATGAAGGCTTTCGTGCTTGCCGGTGAGAAAAATGAGAGAACCACAATCAAGACCTATCAGAGTGTTTTGATCTATCGCGGCGATACCTTAACCTCCATTGCCGAAGCACACAGAGATTCTCATTATCCGGATCCTGACTCCTACATCAGAGAGATCGCTTTTATGAACCATATCGATACAGATGCAATTCTCATCCCCGGAAATCATCTGATCGTCCCCCTTATTATCGAAGAAGCAGCCGAGTAACTTTCGGCTGCTTCCCTTTTATAATCATATATTATTTCTAATTATATAATGATAGTACCATGACCGGATCACAAAGAAATGCAAATATTATAATTTAATACGAAGATTTTTCAGTCTGATCATGTTAAATCGTGACCATATAAATCAAAATACAGTATCATAATTTAAAACAAAGAAATATTCGTATCAT
>CAZNCH010000040.1:14226-16296 GCA_964571555.1 uncultured Lachnospiraceae bacterium
CAGTATCATAATTTAAAACAAAGAAATATTCGTATCATGATGAAAAATGTCGTGACCGGCGAAAATTCTGCGTAGGCGCGTTTCAGCGCCCGAGCAGATTTCTTCGCATCAGGTCACGACAGAATCTACGTATCTACAACAACCCAACACAAAGAAAAATTCACAGCAGGGTCACGACAGAATTTGTTTGATATTCTAAGAATCCGATCTCAGTTTTACCACATTGGCAGCCTGTCGCCGTCGTTCATCATCCTGCGCAGCATAATGCTTCTTCGTCGTATTGACATCCTTGTGTCCGAGCACGTCAGCCACCAAATATATATCACCCGTTTCTTTATACAAACTGGTACCATAGGTACTTCGCAATTTATGCGGCGTAATTTTCTTCAGGGAAGTAACTGCCGAAGCATATTTCTTCACCAGTTTTTCCACCGCACGTACAGAAATCCTCTTGTTTTGCAAAGACAAAAAGACCGCATCTTCGTGTCCTGTTTCCGGAATGATTCCCAAACGTTCTTCCAGATACAGTTCGAGCGCATTCTGCACTTCGTCTCCAAAATAGACAACTGCCTCGAAGCCCCCTTTTCTTTGGATCAGAATGCCGTTATTTTTGAAATCGATATCTTTCAGATCCAACCCCACGCATTCGGAAACACGGATTCCGGTTCCCAACAGGAGCGTAATCAGCGCAAGATCCCGAATTTTCGTCTTCTTATGGAAAACAAGTTGTTGTTTGGACATGTTCTCGCCGTTTTCAATATGATCAAGAAGCATTGCAACCTCATCGGGATCCAGCCGGATGATCTCTTTCTCATGCAGTTTCGGCATCTGCACCAGAGCGGCGGGATTCTTCTCGATCATTTCATTTCGAAAGAAGAAATTGTACATACTGCGGAGAGATGCCAATTTGCGCTGTTTTCCCCGTTCCTCATTCGTGATTGCTTCCTCATCCTTCTCATAGAAAGACAGATAATCCAGATATTCGATAATATCAATCGGCTTAATCATTTCCAGGATCGAAATGTGGAACTCCTGAATTTTCAATTTCTGAAGTTCCGGATTCGTCTCATGTAAATACTCGAAGAAAATCCTCAAATCATAAGCATAGGCAAGTCTGGTTCTGTTGCTCGTCGTATCCTTGATTCCGAGGAAAAATTCGCGGCAGAAAGAGGGGAGAGTAGCAGTGATTTCCCTCAATTTCAGCGTATTCTCAATATTCATTTTTTCATGGTAATTCAAATTCTCCTGATTGGATGCCATAATCCTGATCTACCTGATGACTAAATCATATTGCAGTTCTGAACAAGCCGCTTTGAATGGCTGTAAACATGCGTTCCTTGGTTCCCGGATGTTCCCGATTCATATTCTGAAGCAGGGTTTTCGCATATTCGCGCTTTGTATAGCCGTCTGCGGGACAAATCCTTTTCTGTACAGGAAGCTGCATTTTATTGGTGAATCCGACAATATCTGCTTCATTGACATAGAGCAGGGGACGGATCACATGAAGTTGTATTCTGTCCAGATAGGTGTTCGGCTGAAAAGTATGAAAACGCCCTTCAAAAATCAGGGATAACAACATCGTTTCAACCACATCGTCCTTGTGGTGCGCATAGGCGACCTTATTGCAGCCCAACGCCTTGACAGCCTCATTCAAAGCTCCTTTTCGCATTTTCGCACACAGACTGCAAGGATTGCTTTCTTTTCGATCTTCAAAAACAATCTGCGCGATTTCCGACGGAACAACCGTATATGGCACGGATAATTTCTCACACAAGGCTTGAATTTCGCTCACATCAAAGCCCTCAAAGCCAAGATCCACCGTAACCGCAATCAAATCAAAAGATTTCGGATAGAAACGTTTCAGACCGTGCAGGGCATAAAGAAGCGTCAGCGAATCTTTGCCGCCGGAAATACCGACCGCAATTTTATCACCTTTCTGAATCAATTCATAATCATCCACAGCCTTACGTGTATAGGAAAGAAGTCTCTGTAACTCCATAAAACCCCCATTATATTATTCTACAACTTTAACGAATTAGTTGGCAACGAGGGCATTTTCGCTACCAATTT
>CAZNCH010000040.1:16396-19811 GCA_964571555.1 uncultured Lachnospiraceae bacterium
TATTCTACAACTTTAACGAATTAGTTGGCAACGAGGGCATTTTCGCTACCAATTTATGATATTCTACAACTTTAACGAATCAGTTGGCAACGAGGGCATTTTCGCTGTCAACTATTCGTTAAAGTTGTCTTTTGCGAATAGATGAACCTACTCCGCATCCTTCTTTTTTTTCTTTTGTTCACTGATCAGATGCGAAAACGCTTTCTTGGCATATTTGAATTCCAGTCCGCTGTTTCCTTTGTTCGCCTCATCCTCATCGGAATGATAATCCGAAGTCTCATAATACAACGTATCCGAAGGAAGTTCCTTTTTGATCAGACGTTCATTCACAGCCGTTCTGATCGCGGCATAAATCACGGCAAACAGCGGAACCCCGATAAACATTCCGAAGACGCCGAAGAAACCGCCGAACACGGTGATCGAGAAAATAACCCAGAAACCGGACAGCCCCGTACTCTGCCCCAAAATCTTCGGTCCCAAAACATTTCCGTCAAACTGCTGCAGAATCAGTACCCAAATCAAAAAGATCAGGGCTTTCATCGGACTGACCATCAAAAGAATCAATACGGAAGGAATCGCACCGAGAAAAGGTCCGAAATAGGGAATCACATTGGTGACGCCGACGATCACACTGATCAGTAAGGAATAGGGGATTTTAAGAATCGTCATTCCGATAAAACAAATCACCCCGATCATGATCGAATCAATGATTTTGCCGCTGATAAAACCGCCGAAGGTTCTGTTGGCAAAGCGCACATTATTGATGAGATTGTTCGCCTTCTCTTCTTTCAGGAAAGCGTAAATGATTTTCTTCGCCTGCGCGCAAAACAATTCTTTATTGAACAACAGATAGATTGAAAGGATAATGCCGATGATAAAATGCAGCAGAGAACGAACCAAATTAACGACGCCGCCGACAAGTCCCGAAGAAAAGGAACTGATCATGGAACTGGTCGTCGGAAGAATCTTTGTCATCAGCCAGTCTTCAATCTGCGGCCAATAAATCACCGTAAGTTCCGAAATATCCGGATACTGCTTCAACAGATCCGTAATCATTCCGTCCATTCTGTCCATATAACGAGGAATTCTGGAAATAATGATTTCCAGACTGTCAAGCACCTGAGGCACGATCAGAAGAATGACGATGAACAGGATCGCCACAAAAATAAGAATCGTGAGCGTAGTACAAATAATACGTACGATTCTCTTCTGCTTCCGAAACGGTTTCTTTTTTTTCTGGAACAAGGGTCCGATCACCTTTTGCTCCAGCACATTCTGCATCGGGCTCAGAATATAGGCGATCACCAGACCGTCAATCACCGGCAGCAATACCCGAATCACCGCACTCTTCACATCAGCGAAGTTCTGACTGTTGAAAATCACATAATACAACAGAATCACGGCGCTTAAAACCAAAAACAGCGTCAGACCCCAGTGGAAATACTTTTTGTCATACTTTTTCATGTCTTATTTCCCTTTTTCTCGAATTCGTTGACATAGGAGCAGATCAGGTCTACCGTTCCGTCAATTCCCAGCACGCTGCTGTTGATGGAAAGATCATAACTGTCGGCAACGCCCCACTTCTTGGATGAGAAATAATTATAATAATTCGCTCTGTGCTTGTCCTTCTTGTTGATCATATCGCGCGCCTTGTCTTCCGTCAGATCGGAAAAACGCTCGCAGACGTGCCTGATTCGCTTCTCAATGTCCGCATGAATAAAGATATGAACGCAGTTCTTGTAATCCGATAAGGCGTAATCCGCACATCTGCCGACAATCACACAGGGACCCTCGTCCGCAACCTTCTTGATTGCATCGAACTGCGCCAGAAACACCTTGTGGCTGATCGGCATATCGACATAGGTGGAACTGGAATATCCGAAAGAATAAGTGTCCATCACCAGATTATAGAGAAAACTTGAGGTCGGTCGTTCGTCGTGGTTTTCGAACAGTTCCGTACACAGACCGCTCTCTTTGGCGGCTCTGCGCAGCAATTCCTTGTCATAATAAGGAATATCGAGCTTCTTCGCCAGCGCTTCCCCGATTTCGTGTCCGAGACTTCCGAATTGTCTTCCAATCGTAATAATCGTATTCATATAGATCACCCCCGTGTGATGAATGTAATTATATTATACATCAATACCCGCATTTTATAAAGACGGAAGGATGGAAAGAAGTTTCTCGAAATAGGCGGGAAGCGGCGCTTTGATTTCAATGTATTCCCCGCTCACCGGATGCACAAACCCCAGAACATGGGCATGTAACGCCTGCCCTTGCAGTTTGCAGGGCGGCTTGATTCCGCAGTACACAGGATCGCCGACAACGGGGTGATGAATGCTTGCCAGATGTACGCGGATCTGATGTGTCCTGCCGGTTTCCAGTTTGCAATCCAACAGCGTATATCCTCGAAATCTCCGGATAACGCTGTAATTTGTCACCGCCGGTTTGCCGTTTCTGACATTGACTGCCATTTTCTTTCGATCACGTTCACTGCGACCGATCGGAGCGTCAATTCTGCCGGTCGATACATCAAATTCACCGTGAACAAGCGCCAGATAATGCCTGTTGATCGAATGGTCCTTCAACTGTTCTGCAATGCTGCGATGTGCCGTATCATTTTTACAGGCGATCACGGAGCCTGTCGTATCCATATCGATCCTGTGCACGATTCCGGGTCTCAAGATTCCGTTAATACTGGAAAGATCCTCTCTGCAATGATACAGCAATGCGTTGACAAGGGTTCCGCTGTAGTGTCCGTTTGCCGGATGTACCACCATGCCTTTCGGCTTATTTATCACAATGACGTCTTTGTCTTCATAAAGGATGTCCAGCGGAATATTTTCCGCCGCAATTTCCGGAATCACCGATGCTGGCGCTATGATCCTGATTTGATCACCGGCACTTACCTTTTGATTCGCCTTACAGCAGGTCCCATTACAAAAAACAGCTTCCTTCCCGATCAGTTTCTGAATATATGATCGTGAGAAGCTGTCATAGTACTCCGAAATACATTTGTCGATCCGCTGACCCTGCTGATCCTCATTTACCGTAAATGTATATTCCATTACTCGCCATCCTTCTGTTCCGTCCGAAAAAAGGAAGGAATCACTTTGGCTTCCAGTTCTTTGAAATCCTCTTCCCGATAAATAAACAACAGCAAAACAGCCAGCACCACGGTGGATACCGTCACATAGCAGTCGGCAACATTAAAAATCGGAAAATTGATCCAATAGAAATAAATAAAATCCACCACGAACCGATAGAGAAGTCGATCGATCAAATTACCGATCCCGCCGGCAATAATCAGTACAAACACAAAATGAAGCGCATAATATCGCTTCTGAAACGGAATGACGAGGATCAGATAGAACAAAAGCGCAACAATCACAACCGTGATCAGTGCAAACAACCAGAA
>CAZNCH010000041.1:0-19293 GCA_964571555.1 uncultured Lachnospiraceae bacterium
TCGTAAACAAGCGCATCCCCGTGATTGCCGGAAGCGGGAGCAACTGCACGGAGACGGCGATTTTCCTGTCGCAGGAAGCGGAGAAGGCGGGGGCGGACGCGCTTCTTGTCGTTTCTCCTTACTATAACAAGGCGACGCAGAAAGGGCTCATTGAGCATTTCACGATGATAGCGAACAGCGTGAAGATTCCGATGATTCTATATAATATTCAGGGCAGAACCGGTGTGAATATCCAACCGGAGACCATTGCGCATCTGTGTAAGAATGTGGAGAACATTGTCGGTGTAAAGGAAGCGAGCGGCAATATTTCACAGGTTGCAAGGATCCTGCAACTGTCGGACGGCTGTGTGGATCTGTATTCCGGCGACGACAATCAGACCGTGCCGATCATGGCGCTGGGCGGTCTCGGCGTGATCTCCGTGCTTGGCAACATTGCGCCGGAGAAGGCGCACAATATCTGTCAGGCGATGCTTGACAACGATACCAGGCGGGCGGCGCAGTTACAGTTGGAAGCGATGAATCTGATCGACGCGCTTTTCAGTGAAGTGAACCCGATTCCCGTGAAGCGCGCGCTGGAATTCCAGGGTAGGGATACAGGCGTGTTGAGACGCCCGCTTACCAGAATGGAAGATGCGCATGCGACGGTTCTGGAAGCGGAAATGAAGAAGTACGGCTGCCTGTAAGCGTGTTTGCGGTAATATCGCGGTCGGGGCGTTTCCGTCGGGATGATGGATCGGGGCGCGGCTGGCGGTTTTAAAAGTTGGGATGATTGCGTTGATATTATATGGAGAATGAGAATGATTAGGATGATCATGCACGGCTGTAACGGTCGTATGGGACAGATGGTCAGTGAAATTGTCAGGGAAGATCCTGCAATTGAAATTGTTGCGGGCATTGATATCAATCGGGAGAGGGAGAACGAATACCCCGTATTCGAATGCCTTGCAGACTGCAGTGCGGCAGCCGATGTAGTGATTGATTTCGGCGCTGCGCCGGCAATGGATTCGTTGCTGGATACCTGCGTGCAGAAAGGACTTCCGGTGGTCGTCTGCACCACGGGACTCTCCGATGCGCAGATTGCACATCTTGAGAGGACGGCGGAGCGGATTGCGGTGCTTTACTCCGCCAACATGTCGCTTGGAATCAATTTGCTGCTGACGCTTCTGAAAGAGGCGACAAAGGTACTTGCTCCGGCGGGCTTTGATGTGGAAATTATCGAGAAGCATCATCGGATGAAGGTGGATGCGCCTTCCGGAACGGCGCTTGCGCTTGCGGATGCGGTGAATGAAGCAGGAGACAATCAATATGAATATGTCTACGACAGGAGTCGGGTGAGGCAGAAGCGAGGCGATCATGAACTTGGAATCTCCGCCGTGCGCGGCGGTTCGATTGTCGGAGATCATGATGTGATCTTTGCGGGAACGGATGAGGTGATTACGTTTTCACATTCCGCTTATTCCAGAGCGGTTTTCGGGAAAGGGGCGGTTCTGGCGGCAAAGTTTTTGGCGGGGAAGCCTGCCGGACTCTATACCATGTCTGATGTGATTGAGAACGCGTAGAGATACGCGTTCTTTTTCCGAAGCGGCAGACAGGTTGGTTTTATTATTGAATTGAAGCCATACGAAAAACTGTGATAAGTTATAGGTTGTGATGAGGAATTGCGGCTTTGGAGTGCACGATAAAGGACGGTCGGGAAAACAGTTCATGACAGAATACGGAAAGGGAAGTACAGAATGGAATTCAGACCTTGTATTGATATACATAACGGGCGCGTAAAGCAGATTGTAGGAAGTTCGTTGAAGGATCGCGGCGAGATTTGCGAGAACTTTGTTGCGTCCTGCGACGCCGCCGATTATGCGAGACTGTATCAAGAGGACGGTCTCAAGGGCGGTCATGTGATTCTCCTGAACCAAGCCGGAACTGCGGAATATGAGGCGTCGCGCTTACAGGCGCTGGATGCGCTTTCCGCTTATCCGAACGGTTTGCAGATCGGCGGCGGCATCCATGCGGAGAACGCAAAGGGTTGGATCGACGCCGGCGCATCTCATGTCATTGTGACTTCTTATGTTTTTCAAAATGCCAAAATCTGCTATGATCATTTGAAAACGCTGAAAGATCAGATCGGCAGGGAACGGATCGTATTGGATCTGAGCTGCCGCAGACAGGGCGACACCTATCTGATCGTTACCGATCGCTGGCAGAAATTTACGGATACGGTTCTAAGCAGGGAGTTGTTGGTTGCACTGTCCGAATTCTGCGATGAATTTCTGGTGCATGCCGTTGATGTGGAGGGGATGGTTAACGGGATCGAGAGTCGGGTGGTTTCGATCGTGAAAGACAGCCCGATTCCCGCTACCTATGCGGGCGGCATCGCGTCGATAGAGGATCTTGCGGAGATTCAAAGAATCGGGGAGAATCGGGTTCATGCAACGGTCGGAAGCGCCTTGTCGATTTTCGGCGGAACGCTTCCCTATGAGGATGTGCTGAAATTTGCGGGTCGCTGATCCCAATTGCTGTACGTCATGCGTTAGCGGATCAGCATGTGAACCGGAAACAGAAAAATGCCCCGCTTTTTAGCGAGGCATTTTATAATCCGTGTTTCTGTATTGCTTATTCCCCTAACATAAGTAATTATATAGTAGAAAAAAGGCACATTTAAAACTACTAGATTATAATCTGGTTACGTTTGTAGCCTGAGGTCCTTTTTCGCCGTTTACTACGTCGAACTCAACAGCAATGCCTTCGTCAAGAGACTTAAAGCCTTCCATGCTCAGCCCTGAGTAGTGTACAAAAACGTCGTTGCCGGATTCATCAGAGATGAAACCATAACCCTTCTGGTTGTTGAACCACTTTACAGTACCTTTCATTTTGTACCTCCATAAAAATTTGAATCGGCGCGCAACCGCACTATTGCGATACTTTTACACCATGTAAAAGTATAGCATAAGATCGTTGCATTGTAAACAAAAATCTAGCAATGAGTTGCTATTTTATGCTTTTTCATGTAGAATTTATTTTTACAGGGAACGTATGCCCCAAGGAGCAAAGGCATAGTATGAGCAAAGCCAAAAGAGAACAATTTGATATGGAGGCGTTTCATTCTTCGGAGAAGCGCTCTGTCAAGAAAACGTCTAAATACACGATCCTGCTCATCCCCGATTCCACGGATCACTCCAGATCTTTTGAATTGACCTTTGACAGGGTCGTTCGTATCATCGCCGCGATCACCGCGTTCTGCATCATCCTTGTCAGTTTGATGGTCTCTGTCGCAATCAGGAACTATCGGCTGACACATGACAACTCGAATCTGCTGAAGATTGCAGAACTCAACGAGGAAATCGAAGACCTGAAAGCGGACAAAGCCGATATGTACAATGAGATCGTCTCTCTGACCGCCAAGGTTGCCGAAATGACGGAGCATGAAAAGGCGGTGGAGAGCGAAGCCGCCAAGCAGTTGATTCCGACGGGCTATCCGATCAAAGGCTATGCGATTACGGTACAGGATCCGACGGTGGAAACGGGAGCCAAGATAAAGGGACGGCTGGTCTATCATGTGATGGACGGGTCGGCAATCGTGGCTGCCGCAAACGGCAGTGTTACCATGAAAGCCTTCGATCCGGATTTCGGTACGGTTGTAATGATCGATCACGGAAACGGATATCAGTCGGTTTACCGCTCCGACGGAAGCGCCAAGGTTAAGTTATATGATGCGGTTTCGCGAAACGAGACGCTTTTCGTGGTCACGGAGGATGAGTCGATTTTTGCTTATGAATTGGTTTATAACGGAGAAGCCGTTGAGCCGATGGATATTATGGAAATACCGGAATAACCGAAATACAGGAGGAGAAAGATGTTTGGATTTTCAAAGGAAAGAGATGATAAGATCAATCTCGACAACTATACGATTACTACCTTTGTCGGGAGCGATACGGTGGTGGAAGGAACCATCATCACGAAATCATCTGTCAGAATTGATGGCAGTCTGATCGGCGGCGTGTCCGCTGAAGGCGTCGTGATCCTTTCCAAAAACGGAAAGATCAAAGGCAACATCATGGCGGAGAATATCGTTGTTGCGGGTGTTGTGGAAGGAAACATGCAGATTCGGGAGAAGGTCAATGTAGAGCCTACCGGTGAGATTTACGGAGACATCACGACGAAGAGCCTTCTGATCGATGAGGAATCGGTCTTCCAGGGCAACTGTTATATGAACAGGGAAGCTCCGGTTAACGGGGGACGCGGCAAGAGGAAAGCGGCTGCCAAGACGGAGAAGATTGTACCCACTTCCGCCGCTGCGGAGGCTGCAATGGTGAATTTACAGCATCCCGGCAATTTTCAGCGACAGGACGTCATCCTTGAGGAGGATGAATTGGAGTTGGATTTCGTAAATATGGCTCACTAGATCATACGGATGAATATGTCTGAGAAACTGAAGGTTGTTGTCATTGACGACAACGACGCGCGTAAGAAGCAAATACAGAATTGTCTTCCGCCCTACATGGATGTGTTTTTTTTAAGTTCGACGGAAGCAGCCAGGAAAGTCATCCGACCGGATCTGTCGGGAAGAAGAACCGATCTTATCATTTTGAATGCGGAGGATGCAAAGGGACTCGGACGGAATCTGTTCGACTGGTTGAAGAACGAGGGCGTTTCGGATCGAATCGACAGGATTCCGGTGATTCTGCTGGTGCAGGATGCATTCTCGGATCACGCGCTTTCGTTTCTGGAACTCGGAGATGCGGATTTCTACGAGGGGGCAATTGATCCGGATCGCTTCTATCTGCTTGCGACGCGCGCGATCAACCAGGCGGAAATGGCGCCGGAACCGAAAACGGAGCCGGTATCCTATACGGAGAAGAAGCCGGATCGTGTCGTCGGATGCGCGCTAAGACCTGTGGGGGAAGATGCAACGGTCGTCCGCAGACGTATCGCGCTGCAAAGTGAGAGCCAGCAGGCGCAGTTGGGCATGGCGCTGCAACGTATCAGGGTCAAGAGGGAACTGATGCGGGAACTGATCCGGTCGCAGGGGCAGGAGAAGAAACCGCAGGAGCGTCCGCCGTTGCATCGGATGAATCCTCAGGTTGTTTCGCAGTTATTGCAGGGAGCGGGACAGTCGGAAATGCGCACGATCGCTGTAGTGGACAGCGATCGGAATACCCTGCAAATCTGTGAGGATACGCTGAAACAGAACTATCGTGTGGTTCCCCTTTCGACGGGGATGAACGCGATCGGATATTTCGTCAGAGATACGGCGGATCTTCTGCTGATCAGTTTTCAAATGCCGCAGGCGGAGGGGGTGAAGATCCTCGACAGCATTCGCTGGCAGCCAAACGGGAAAAGGGTGCCTGCTGTTTTGATGGTAGAAGGAGAACTTGCGGAATCTCAGCAAGGCAGCGGGAAGGATGCTGTGATCGGTATGCTGCGCAAACCGTTGCAGCAGCAGGAATTGAGGCAGGTTGTGGAACGGATCCTGTCGGAAAGTAAGGAATAAGGCAGGTAGAAGTTTTGCGTGATCATAGAGAAAACAGACATACTTTTACGATTGTTTTGACGCTTCTGATGTTTGCACTGGGGCTGGCGATCGGAATGTCGATCATCCATTTCTCCGAGGTGAGGAAGCTAAAGAAGATGGTGAAGACGCTTGAGGAGTCAACGGGCACCACGATCAGCATTGAAAGCGGACAGGAAATTCTGCATATCAAGGTTCCCAAAAGAGAAGTGAAATACGGAACCATCCCCGTGAATTCTTATATTTTGGAGAATTTCAAATTGGACGAGGACGGTTTCATGGCGTATTACGATGCATCCGGAGAGAAGATTTCGCATCTCGGAGCGGATATCAGTTATCATCAGAAGAAGATCGACTGGGTGAAATTGCAGCAGACGCCGATTGAGTTCATCATGCTTCGCTGCGGTTTTCGCGGCTATACGCAGGGCAGTCTGATCGTGGATGAAAAGTTCAGAGAATATGCAGACGCGGCAACGGAAATCGGAATTCCGATCGGCGTCTATTTCTTTACCCAGGCGCTCACCGAAGAGGAAGCGCTGGAAGAAGCGGATTTTGTATTGGATCTGATCAAGGATTATCCGATCAGTTATCCGGTGGCGATTGATACCGAGTATGTGAGCGCTGCCGATGCGAGAACGAATCTGACGGAACTGACGAAGGAAGAGAGAAGCAAACTGCTTTGCGTTTTCTGCGAGCGGATCAAGGAAAACGGATATTATCCCATGGTTTATGCGTCCGAAAACTGGCTTCGAAGAAATTTGGATGCTTCCATGTTACAGCAATATGAGATCTGGGCGCCGCAGTATTTGGACAGCAATGATTTTATGTATGATTTTTCAATATGGCAATATACGGAGAGGGGTCAGATCGACGGGATACAGGGTGAGGTCGACTTAAATATCAGCATGGTGAATTATGCGTCCTTTGTTCCGAAACTGCGGGAAGCGTTTCTGAATGACGGCAAAATCACAGAGGTTACAGACGAATGAACGAAGCCGAAATGTACAGTGTGTTCTGCAGACAGTTGGCGGTGATCCTCAGGGCGAACGTAAGTCCCTACAGCGCGCTTGTCATTTGCAGGGACCAAATAGAGAATAAGCGACTGAAACGAGCGGTCAAACGGCTCGCCGAAGACGTGTCTCACGGGGATAAGATTTCCGACGCCATGAAGCAGCAGGGAGATTATTTTCCGATGATCATGATTTCCGCAGTAGAATGTGCGGAGCGCAGCGGGAAGTGGGAAGAAATGCTGAACCATCTGGCGGAGCAGTTCGAAGCGGAGGTGAAACTTGCCGAGAGTTCCAGAAGGGCTTCCCTGATTCCGGGCATGGTTGCGCTTCTGTGCGTGATTGTGCTGGGGATCGTTGCGCTTCAAATCGTGCCGCGTTTCCTCGGAATGTTTGACGGAATTGACTATACGCTGCCGAAATTCACCCATGCGGTTGTTCTCGTCAGTGAATTTATCGGCATACATTTTGCCTATATTCTGCTTGCGATCGCGGGGGTACTGCTGCTCTGGTTCCTGATTTCTCTCTCCAGAGGGGGCAGGGCGTTCAACGCAAGGCTCCGTATGGTTCTGCCGCTTTCAGGGAAGATGAACCGGCAGAAATTGTATGCGCAGTTCTGCAAAACGCTTTCCACCCTGCTGAAAAACGGGATGCCGATGCAGGAAGCGGTTCGTGTGATCGAGGATTCGGTCGGCAGCAACGAGGCCGTCAGGAATGAACTGCTGCGCGCCGCGGAACGCGTGTCACAGGGCATGTCCCTGTCCAAATCACTTTCAGATTCCGTGATTTTCACACCTATGATTCTGCAAATGACGGCGATCGGCGAGGAAAGCGGGAATCTGACGGATATTTTGGATGATATGGCGGACTATTACACGCTGCAGATGCTTCGTTCGGCAATGCGGAAGGCGGCGGTGATCGAAACGATCTTCATTATGATTCTGGGCATTGTTCTCTGTGTTGTCATTGCGGCAATGCTGCAGCCGATGCTTGAATTCTACGATATGGTGAACGGGATGTGATATGGAAGTACGCAGAAGAGATTCTCTCGGAATTCGATCTGTTGTGATCCTGACAACGGTCTTTGCGATGATGACCGTTTGTTTTTTCGTGCTCATGTTTTGCGCGCGGACGATCGTTCTTTCCAAACAATTATTGCAGCAGAAAATAGAGTTTCGCGCGGCGCAGAGCCTGGAAACGGCAGGACAGACGATGGCGGTGCTGTTGAATGAACTGGCGGTCAAAACTGCAGATCAGGAGTACCGAAACCTGATTGATGAACTGGATCGGGGGGATCTTGCGTCGATGACGGAGCAGGAGACGCTGATTCTTTATCAGACCCGATATGCGGACGCTATTCGGGCGGCATGCGAGCCGCAGGCGCTCGACCGAGAACTTCATCAGCGCTTTGCCGTTGAAAAGGGGAGTCTTGTGTTGGATCCGGATCAGAAAGCGGTTCTGGAGACTCAGACAGATGCGCAGGGAAGGATGGAAGCCTGTATTCTGCGGAATGTCCGCTTCTCTTACAGTTATGGACAGACGGATGTGCAGGATAAGGAGTTCACCTATGAGTTCGAGGTGCCGAGCGCGACATTTTATAATGGAAACGACCTGCTCTTCGATTATTCGATGATCGCGGAAAAGGGAATTTACATCACGGGGAAGACGTCGTCCATCGTCGGTAATGTGTTTGCGGGGACACACCCCGTGGAGGAATACAGAAAAGCGGAGAGCAGTTATGGGGAGCGCAGAATCTACGGGGGAATCAACGTACTTTCCACGCAGCTCGGCATCGAAGCGGATCATGTGATTTCTACCGGAGATATCAATTTAAAAGGTGCGTTTGTCGCTTTCGGGACGGAAGAGAAGGACATTCAGGTCTATGCCGGCGAGTTGAATGCGATCAACAATTATTTTATGCGTACCAATTATACCGTGAACGGCAGGATGAATCCGAGACAGGGCGAATTGTATGAACGTGCGTCCCGCATGGTCGTTGCGGCGGGCAAGCCGATGAAAGATCTGAACTACTACTATGATTCCGATAACGATGAGACTTATCAGGGCAAATACAGAAAACTGTTCTCGAACACGGATGTAACGGTTTCCGGTGATTTTACCGGTGCGATTCTGACGAGCGGCAACATCATCATTGAAGCCAACAGCAATGTGGAGGGCTTCCTCTATTCGAAGGACAGAATCTATATTCAAGGGAATAATAATATCGTCTCGAACAGAGACATTATGCGTGAAATGGTCAATGAAGAGTGCGCGGGGGAGAAAGATCTCGGCGAGTTTCGGCTGATGGACTATCTGGGCGGGATGTCCATTCGGGGTTATGCGCCCCAAAGTGATGTTATGGTTCAAATTGACGCTTCGAAATAGTACACAGGCGCTTGCATACAACATCACCATGTGATAAAATCATGTTGTACACGTTATGTGACAAAGGAGAAGGTATGGAACCCAGAATTGACATCACTTTATTCAGCAAATTTGAGATCAGAATGGGCGGCGAGCCGATTCTTGTCAGCCTTGCAAATACCAGAAAAACGAAACTGTTTCTCTCATATTTGCTGTTAAATAAGCAGAAAGCGATTCCGCATCGCGAACTGTTCGAATTGCTTTGGTCGGGAGAGGATTATTCGAATCCCGGAACCGCGCTCCGTACGCTGTTATATCGCTATCGTGCTCTGGTGGACAAAGCGGGCGTGAAGCAGCTTCACAACTCCATTATTTCAAGGCGGGGCGCTTACCAGTGGAACCAGGATCTGGATGTTTCCATTGACATTTTCGATTTCGAGGGATATTCGAAGATCGGCTTGAATGAGACGCTGAGCGAATCGAAGCGCAGACAGTGCTTGAAGAGCGCGATCGACCTGTATACCGGACCGCTGCTTCCGGACTCCGGAGAGGAACATTGGCTGGTTCCCAAGGCGGTGTATTATCGTAATCTCTATGTGCATGATGTGATTGCTTATATTGCGTTTCTCAAGAAAGAACAGGCTTACGATGAAATCGTTTCTCTTTGCAGACACGCCAGAGAACTGGCGGGAAGTTCCGATATGCTTGCACTGGAAGAGGAAATCGCACTGAGTCACGGGAAGCCGGATGAAGCGACGAAACTCCGTTATGCTTCCGTTTCCGCCCTGATCCACAGAATCGAGGACGAGATTGTGGACGTGCAGAGGGGTATGGAGACCGAGGACGAGGAGAATTCCGCCTTTGTATGCGAATACAATGTGTTTAAGGATATTTACCATCTGCAGCGGAGACTGCTTGTAAGAACGGGAGATACGATGTTCCTGTCCCTGCTTTATATGGAAAGGGCAGCTGAAACGGAATATGAACCGTTGAAGCATGAGAAAATCATGGCTGCGCTTTTGGACAGCATCCGGCATGAACTCAGATGCGGCGACAGCATCTGTCGTTACTCGGACAATTTCTACGCAATTATGTTTCCGGCAGATTCCTTCGACAATGCGCTCAAAATCATGGAGCGAGTGAGACGCTCCTACTTAAGCAGCGCCAAGGAGAAGGATATTCTGATTGTTTACAGGATTCGCCCGCTCAAGAACGCAAAGGAGTAATGAAATGAGTGATAACAGGCGTTTCACCATCGGGATCTTGATTGGGGATGCCAATTCGGCGCATTCTCTGAATACCCTGCAGGGGATCAGACAGGCGGCGAAAGAAATCGGTGTGAATACTGTGGTTTTCCTGGGTGTTCATACGGAATATATGTTTCGTAATTTCTACCGGGAAGAAGCCAGTTATGACTATCAGGTCATGACTGTCTTTGATTATGTGGATATTGCGAAGGTGGATGCGCTTTTGATTTCCTACAGTGAAGTGGGGATTTATTTAAGTGACAACAAACGTTCCGTCTTTTTTGAACGGTTCAAGAATGTTCCCAAGATTGTTCTGGAAGACCGCTATGAGGACGAGAATTCCCGCTATCAGATTTCGGGGAATTACGCCGGTATGCGCGCCATTGTCGAACATCTTGTGAACGACCACGGCTACCGCAGATTCGCGGAACTGAGAGGTCCGATCGGCAATACGGATGCGGAGGAACGGCACCGTGCCTTTCTCGATGTCATGCAGGAACACGGGATCGAAGTGACCGACGAGATGGTGCAGGTGGGGAACTGGACGGAAATGGTGGAGCAGGAAGTGGAATATCTGCTGGATCATAATCCGAACCTTGAAGCGCTGGTCTGCGCCAATGACGTTATGGCAGGCTGCGTCTATAAGATATGCAAGCAAAGAAGAAACGAGATCCTTAAAAATACGGAACGCGCGAGGGAGTGGCTGAAACGCAGCCCGCAAAAATACAAGATCGGAACCAAGATTGAACACGGAGAAGGGCTTGCGGTTACAGGGTATGACGACCATGCGGATGCCGGAATTATGGATCCGCCCCTGACGACAGCCAAGCAGAACGAGTTCGAAAACGGTTATCGCGCGATCTATAATCTGATTGATCTTCTGTGTACCGGACAGGGTGAGAATATTGAACAATATGCGGAGTTTATCTGCAGATATTCCTGCGGTTGCAGAGATGCGGAACAGCATCATTATGAGCCGATGAGCGCGCATGAGAGACAGAATCCGGAAATTTATGTGATCCGGCTGGCGGAGCAGATCAGGGATTCTATTATCATTTCGGACGTCAATGAGGGAATTGCGGATAAGATTTATGATTTGGTTTACGATATTCTGTATGCCGATATTGTGATCTATTTGGGATATGCGAAGGCGAAGCTCAGACCCAAGCAGGTGATTGAGCAGTTGAGAAGCCTGTTGACCGGACCTTACGCGGAGTATATCCTTCCGACCGCGTTGGTGAGAACTTTTTCCGATTTCCTGTCGGAAATGATCCGTAAGACCGTGAATCATTCCGATGAAGTGCTGCTGACGGAGATTATGGTTGAGGGTATGAAGTACATGCAGAATTTCGTTTACAAATCAGCCACCGATTCATTGAGCGCTTTCGAAAATGCCGCCTGGTTCATGTCCATGATTTCAAGAGACATGGTGAATCATGTGCATTCCGAGCGGGAGATGTATCTGAATGCGATGCGTAAGATGCAGAATCTGAATCTGGGAAGCACCTATATTTTCACCTTGCGGGAACCGATGATTGTTCACGGGGAAGATGAGTGGAAATGTCCGGAGCGGCTGTATCTGTCCGCAAGCTGCACCGATACGGGGGAAGCCGTTGCCTATGAATGGAAGGATCGTCCGGTCATGACGAAGGAACTGGGCTTTGAAAAATTCACGGGGAAGGAAGACGGCACTGCCTTCCATATCGTGATTACGCCGCTCTATTCCGATCTGACGCAGTACGGCTTGCTGGTATCCGAAGCGCAGCCCGCAAACGTCATTACGATGTTCAATGCGAGCGTGCAGATCGGGACGGCGCTGAAATATAACGAATTGAGCAGAAGACAGCAGAAAGCGCAGGCGTCTCTGGAGAGTATGATCCGCGAAGTGGAAGAGAAGAACAGCATGCTGCGGTTTATCTCGGAATACGATTCCCTGACCGGCTGTCTGAACAGGAGAGGTTTCATTGAGAAAGCGGTTGAGTTGAAGAACGAGAATGTCGGGAAGCGTGCCCTGGTTGTATTCGGCGATCTGGATCATCTGAAAGAAATCAATGACAGATTCGGTCACGGAGAGGGTGATTTTGCCATTAAGACGCAAGCGGAACTGATCCGTCGTGCGGTCGGGGAAAATGCGATTTTCAGCCGTCTCGGCGGAGATGAATTCGTTGCGATGCTCTTGTCGGAGGAAGATCTCGCCGCCAGGATAGCGGCGGCGATTAAGGCGGAAGCGGCGGCGTTCAACGACCGGTCGGAGAAGCCCTATTACGTGGAGTGCTCCGTCGGGTTCAAGGAATTTATCTGTGAGAAGGATCTGAGCATACAAAGTATACTGGAGGAGGCGGACAAGCAATTATACATCAGCAAGCGGCAGAGAAGACCGTCCATTCTGAAATGATGGGCGGTTTTCTTTCGCTTTCCCGTGTCTTTGCATGCGTGATTCTTGACGAATGCAGAAAATCCGAGTATAACTGGTGGGGTGAATGCTGAGGAGGAGACAGAAAATGCTTTTATTACTGAATCTGGCTGTGGCACTGCTTGCCGGCCTGTTAATGACAAGAATATTTAAGAAATGGAATCTGCCGGATGTGACCGCTTTCCTGATTGCAGGGGTGCTCATCGGACCTTTCGTACTCGGAAGACTCGGTACCGGAAGTCTCGGGTTTACCACCTATGACGAGGTTGCCAAATACAATCCGATCAGTCAGGTGGCGATGGGCTTTATTGCCTTTTCGATCGGAAGCGAATTTCGCTTCAGCACCCTGAAGAAAACGGGGAAGCAGGCGTTTGTGATCGGGATCGTTCAGGCGGTACTGGCTACGGCGGTTGTGGATGCCGCTCTTTATGTTTTCCACGTTTTGCGTCCCGATCTTTTATCTGTTCCGGCGGTGATTACGCTCGGTGCAATTGCATCGGCTACCGCTCCTGCGGCTACATTGATGGTGGTCAGACAGTTTAAGGCGAAAGGCGCCTTAACCGACCTGCTCCTGCCGATCGTTGCGCTGGATGATGCGGTCGGTCTGATTCTGTTTGCAGTCTCTTTCGGGGTCGCAAAGGTGATGGTGAGCGGTGAGAGCAGTCCGGTGAGCATCCTGGTGGATCCGCTGCTTGAGATCATCGGTTCGCTGGTGCTCGGGTACCTTCTGGGCGTGATTTTGACCCAAATTGAAAAGTTGTTCCAATCCAATACGAACCGTCTGTCCATGACCACGTCCTTTGTGTTGCTGACGGTTGCGCTGACCAGTGTTTCTTTTCAACTCGGTTCGGTTACGGTCGGCTTTTCTTCCCTGCTGACCTGTATGACGTTGGGAACCGTTTTCTGCAATATTTGTCCGATGTCGGAAGAAATCATGCAGCGTTCCGATCGATGGTCGAGTCCGATTCTGGCGACCTTCTTCGTGTTAAGCGGCGCGGCGCTCAGACTGGAGGTGTTCGAAAACGGAATGTTGATCCTCATCGGCGTGATTTACATCGTATCCAGATCGATTGGAAAATACAGCGGCGCTTATGTTTCCGCCAGGGCGACGGATTGCCCGAAGAGTGTGGTGAAGAATCTGGGAATCACGCTGCTTCCGCAGGCGGGCGTTGCGCTTGGCATGAGCGTTTCGGCGCAGAGTCTTGGAGAAGAGGGAACGCTGATCCGCAATATTGTGCTCTTTGCGGTTCTGATTTATGAACTGGCGGGACCGATTCTGACCAGAGAAGCGTTGAAGCGTGCCGGTGAGATTTCCGAGATTCCGCAGGAAGTCAGGGAACGAAGGGAACGGGCGCTGCAGGAGAGAAAGCAAGCGTAGAAGACTGGCGCGAGAGTTAACGTAAAAGATTCGTGTTGAAAAATCACAGGCGAGATGATACACTGTTTCTGTGGAGTTTTAACGCGCTAAATTGTAAATGTGAAGATGTGGAGCAGACATGGGTGCGAATGATAACTTAAATGAAATGCAACTGGATGTTATGAAAGAGGTCGGAAATATCGGTGCGGGAAATGCCTGTACCGCCCTTTCCGTTTTGCTCGGCACACCGGTTGATATGTCTATCCCGAGTGTTCGCGTTCTTGATTTTGAATCCACTTCCGAATATCTTGGCGGGAATGCCGATCGGATTCTGGGGATTCGAATCGATGTGTCGGGAGATCTGGAAGGCATCATGTTCCACGTGGTGAAGAAGGCGTTTGCGGAGCGGATCATTAACACCTTTTATGAGAAGAAACTGGATGATTTTGAGACAATGGATGAAATGGACAATTCCGTGTTAAACGAAATGGGGAATATTACGTCCGGCGCTTATGCGAATTCCATTGCCACCCTGACCGGTCTTTTCGTGAATATCGGCGCTCCCATGCAGACTTTTTCCACGGTTGCGGAAGTATTAAAGATTCCGTATTCCAGTTTGGCAAAGCCCGGTGAGAAGATCCTTGTCATTGATGAGGAATATATCATCGGTGATGAGAAACTGACTTCCAATGTGCTTTTTGTTCTTGAACCCAATTCACTGAAGACCCTGTTTGAGAGATTAGGAGTGCAAATCTGATGAACCCGAAGATTCATACCGAAGCAGTTGACTATTTATTTGATGCGATCATGCAGTTGAAGAGCAAAGAGGAATGCTATATCTTCTTTGAAGACATTTGTACGATCAATGAACTTTTATCTCTTTCCCAGAGATTCGAGGTTGCAAGTATGTTGCGGGAGAAGAAGACCTATCTTGATATTGCCGAGAAAACGGGCGCATCCACTGCGACCATCAGTCGCGTGAATCGTTCGCTGAACTACGGCAACGACGGATATGATATGGTGTTGGATCGGATAAAGGAAGAGAAGAATGGCTGAACGTCAAGGAATTGATATGCTCAATGAGAAACAAAAGGAAGCGGCTCTTTGTATTGACGGGCCGCTTTTAATTTTGGCGGGTGCGGGCAGCGGCAAGACAAGGGTGCTGACGAACCGTGCCGCCTATCTGGTGGATCAGTGCGGGATCGCACCCTGGAATATTCTTGCGATCACCTTTACCAATAAGGCGGCGGGGGAGATGCGTACGCGTATCGACCAGCTGGTCGGCGCTGATTCCGAGAGTATTTGGGTGGCAACCTTTCACGCTACCTGTGTGCGGATTTTGAGACGCTTCATTGATCGTCTCGGCTATGATACGAATTTCGCCATTTATGATACGGATGATGCAAGGACGGTAATGAAGGAGATCTGTAAGCGTCTGCAAATTGACACGAAGCAGTATCCGGAACGGGCGCTCCTGTCTGCGATTTCCAGAGCGAAGGATGAGTTGATGGGGCCGGAAGAAGTACTTGCGGAAATGCCGTGGGATTATGGCAAGCAGCAACTTTCCAAGGTTTATGCCGAATATCGGAAAACGTTGCAGCGGAACAATGCGCTGGATTTTGATGATTTGATTTTCAAAACGGTGGAACTGTTTCGAACCGAACCGGATGTACTCGAATACTATCAGGAGAAGTTCCGCTATATCATGGTGGACGAGTATCAGGATACCAATACGGCGCAGTTTGAACTGATCCGCCTGCTGGCGTCGAAATACAGAAATATCTGTGTGGTCGGAGACGACGACCAGTCCATCTATAAATTCCGCGGTGCAAACATTCGGAATATTCTTGATTTCGAGAAGGTTTATCCCGATGCAAAAGTAGTGAAGCTGGAACAAAATTACCGTTCCACGCAGCGTATTTTAGACGCCGCCAATTCCGTGATCAGACAGAATGCATCGAGAAAAGAGAAAGCGCTGTGGACGGATCAGGGGGAGGGGGCCAGAATACATTTTCGGCGGTTTGACAACGCTTATGAAGAGGCGGAATTTATTGCGGATGATATTGCCGCGAAGCGTCGGAACGGTACGGTGCCGTATTCCGGCTGTGCGGTGCTCTACAGAACCAATGCGCAGGCAAGAATACTGGAAGAGAAATGCATCTTCGCCGGAATCCCTTACGATGTGGTCGGGGGCGTCAATTTCTACAGCAGACGTGAGATCAAGGATGTCCTTGCGTATTTGAAGACGATTGACAATGCCAAGGATGATCTTGCGGTGAAGCGGATCATCAATGTGCCCAAACGTGGCATCGGCGCCACGACGCTTTCAAAGGTGCAGGCGTATGCGTCCGCGCAGGAGATTACTTTTTATGCCGCACTGCAGAAAGCGGAAGAGATTCCGGGGCTGGGCAAGGCGGCAGGCAAGCTGCGCACGTTTGTGGATATGATACAGGCGTTTCGCTCGAAAGCGGAGTATTTCACGATTGAGGAACTGGTCAGCGATATCTTGCGAACGACAGAGTATATTGAGAAAATGGATGCTGCGGATGAGGTGGAATTACAGACCAGAGTCGAATATATTGATGAACTGATCAACAAGATCATCGCTTACGAAGAGGAGCATGAAGATGCCAAACTGTCGCAGTTCCTGGAGGAAGTTGCACTCGTGGCGGACATTGACGGGATAGAGGAAGACGCGGATCATGTGCTTTTGATGACGCTGCACAGCGCCAAAGGACTGGAATTTAATCATGTCTATCTGGCAGGCATGGAGGACGGTCTGTTTCCGAGTTATATGAATATTGTGAACGACGATCCCGCGGAACTGGAAGAAGAACGACGGCTCTGTTATGTCGGAATCACAAGAGCAAGAGAGGATTTGACGATTACGGCGGCGAAGTCGCGTATGATTCGCGGCGAAACACAGTACAATGCGGTTTCACGCTTTGTCAAGGAAATCGATCCGCATCTTTTGGACGGGAAACTGCCCGAAGAGCGGATGCGCGAGTCGGATCTTCCCAGTGCATCGATGTCTTCCTACGGCAGACAGATGGCGTCGCGAAAGCCCTACAGCACCGTCGGTACGGGAGAGGTGTCGGCGCGTCGTCCCACGGTGCCGGTAATGACGACGGGAAAACAACTCGCGTCACAGGGGAAGCCCGCCATCGACTATGTCGTGGGCGATCGGGTCTTACATATCAAATTCGGAGCGGGAGAAGTGAAGGCGATTGCCGACGGCGGCAGGGATTTCGAGGTGACCGTACAGTTTGATACCGCAGGCGTCAAAAAGATGTTTGCCTCTTTTGCCAAGTTAAAAAAAGTGTAAAAAATACAGAAATCAATGGAAAAGCGTTGTGGGTTATGATAAACTGAAACTGATGACGGTTTCGTTGTTTTCGTTCGATGAGAACACGAATGATGGGGAACAAATATGAAAGGTAGGTCAAGTTATGGATAAGTTTGAAGATTTGGTTGCAACGATCAAGAATCAGGAAGCAGAAGCGGCAGCGAAGGCAAAAGGACTGTTCCATAAATGCTGTAAGTGTAAAGAAGCGGAAGAGAAGAATCGTACATTGGTGACAGTGATCTGCGTTGTTGTCGCTATCGCGGTTCTGGCTGCAATCGGCTATGCATTGTACCGCTACTTCTCACCGGATTATCTTGAAGATTTTGAAGATGATATCGACGACGATTTTGATGATGAATTCGACGACGATTTCTTTGAGGATGATTCCGAAGAATAGTTTTCGTGATGATTTTCAAAGCATAGGCATCTCGGTTGAGATGCCTATTTTTATGAATTCAGAAAGCCATCCGGCTTGCATTGTCTGTTGTTTATTTTTGCGTGGCATGATGAGTTCCTCCTCTTTGTATATTCCGTTGTTTCGGGAGAAATCTCATTTTGATTTGAATTGTTTACATACGAACAGCACCCGAATATGATGTGGGGCGGGAGTGTCAGAGATGAATGAAGTAAATAAAGAAAAAGCAGTAAAGGAAGCGCAGAATTGGAAAAAAGGAAAGTTGTACGAGGGTGTTGTGGAAACGGTCAGATTTCCGCAGAAAGGGATTGTCAGATGCGAGGGAATCGACGGCTATTGCATTGTGAAGAACGTGATTGCCGGACAGAAGATCAGTTTTTCTGTGAATAAAAAGCGTTCGAATCATGCCGAGGGGCGGCTCGTCGAAGTGCTTGCAAGGGCGCCGATGGAAAGGGAAAGCGATTGCCCGCATTTTGCCGTCTGCGGCGGCTGCTCGTATCGAACGCTGCCGTATGAGGCGCAATTGCAGTTGAAAGAACAGCAAGTGCGGGAACTGCTGCGGGAATTGGCGCCGGAAGATTGCTTTCAACCGATCAAAGCCAGTCCCGTTTCGAATGAATATCGAAACAAGATGGAATTTTCGTTTGGGGATGCATCCAAAGGGGGCATTCTGGAACTTGGTTTACATAAAAATGGGAGTTTCTATGATATCGAATCCGTGACGGAATGTCGGATTGTCGATGCGGACTATCGGAAAATCCTTTCGGCAACGCTTGCCTTTTTCCGCGAGAAAGAGATTCCGTTCTATCATAAATTAAGACACGAAGGCGTGCTGCGCCACCTTTTGGTTCGTAAGGCGGCGAAAACAGGAGAAATTCTGGTAGATCTGATTACGACGTCGGATACGGAAAGGATTACGGATGAATTGCTATCGAATTATGTAAACTTAATAGCAGACCTTCCGTTGGACGGTCACCTCGCCGGTATTCTTCACACCTGCAACGACGCGCTGTCCGACAGTATCCGAAATGACGGAACGCAGGTGTTGTTCGGTCAGGATTATTTCTATGAGGAATTGCTCGGTTTCAGATTTAAGATCACGCCTTTCTCCTTTTTTCAGACGAATTCGCGCAGTGCCGAGGTGTTATACGATACGGTGCGTTCACTGGTAAGCGGGAAGTTAAATAACGGTGTTATCTATGATTTGTATTCGGGAACTGGAACCATTGCGCAACTTCTTGCACCGGTTGCCGGCAAGGTGATCGGGGTGGAAATCGTAGCAGAAGCAGTGGAGGCTGCCAAAGAGAATGCGAAACTAAACGGTTTACATCATTGCGATTTTATCGCCGGAGATGTGTTAAAGGTGCTGGATGAGATCGAAGAAAAGCCGGACTTCATTGTCCTGGACCCGCCAAGAGACGGCATCCATCCCAAAGCGCTTGTGAAAATCGTTGATTACGGGGTAGAGAACATGATTTACATTTCCTGCAAACCGACCAGCCTTGCAAGAGATCTGCCCGCATTTCTTGCTGCCGGTTATGCGGTGAAAACAGTTGTCCCGATTGATCAGTTCCCGGGCACGGTGCATGTGGAGTGCGTAGTGTTGATGTCAAAAGTACAGAAGTAAATACCGAAAAA
>CAZNCH010000042.1:0-18830 GCA_964571555.1 uncultured Lachnospiraceae bacterium
CCACGATCATTGAAAAGGATCTGCTTGAGGATCCCGGTCTTCATCGTACACTGCACGGAGACGGCGTCGGTTCCAAGCTGGGCGCGAACTTCGGCGGCTGTCCGAACACCACCTACGGTGAAGCGATCGGCTGCGTTGCTATTTCCGGCAATGCTTCGATCATCACGATTCTGACAACGGCTTGCCTTGCCATCGTCGCTTCCTTTGTGCCCCCGTTTGTCGCCTTTCTTTCCACGATTCCTTCCTGCGTGATGGGCGGCGTCTGCGTTGCACTCTACGGCTTCATTGCCGTTTCCGGTCTGAAAATGATTCAGGACGTGGATCTGAACAAGAATAAGAACCTCTTCGTTGTTTCCGTGATTCTCATTGCCGGAATCGGCGGAATGACGATTTCTTTCGGCAACGTGACGATTACTTCCGTTGCCTGCGCGCTGATTCTCGGAATTATTGTGAATCTGATGCTGAAAGACTCCCCGAAAGAATAAAGCGAAACCTGTCAATCCCAACCGGGTGCGGAACGAAACCTTCCGCACCCGATTTTTTTCACTTCTTTCCATCGCATCTTTTCTATATATTATTTCAATTGTATTATATCAATTGATAGATTTCTTTCTTTTATTCAATTTGATATATGTAAGATCAGCCCGCATACAAACTACAGAGGCAAGCAATCTTACAACGGGGGAGCAATCCCGACGATCTTGCCAAATAAACCGTTTGATCTAATTCCATGTTATCAAAAATAAACCGCACATGTTTCCCCAAAAACATCGGCGGCACGGCGAAAATTCTGCGTAGGCGCGTTTCAGCGCCCAAGCAGATTTGTTCGCATCAGTGCCGCCGCGAAACCATCTCTGCATCAGTGCCGCCGTGCCCGCTCAACAAGAAATATTGTCAAACATCGCTATGTTATGATACTATGATAAAGTGCCGACAAAGGATTCATTGAGGAGAAACAGAATGCGCCTGACGGATATTTATCGCGAAAAAACAGACAGAGTCATTTCTTTTGAAATCTTCCCGCCGAAAAAGGATGAGGAATTGAAGAACATCGATGAAACGCTTGCTATTCTGGCGGAATGTAAGCCGGATTATATCAGCGTCACCTTCGGTGCAGGCGGAAGTACCAATAACAACAAAACCATAGAGATCGCAAAAAAGATCAAAGAGGTATATCACATCGAACCCGTCGTTCATTTGACGGGAATGTGCTATGATGAGAAAGAAATCGATGCATTTGCGAGCGCGATCAAGGACGCCGGTATCGAGAACATCATGGCGCTTCGCGGAGATGCGAATCCGAATGCAATGCCAAAAGGCGTCTTTCCGCATGCCAGCGATCTGGTGCATTATTTAAAGGAACGGTTCGACTTTTGTATCAGCGGCGCCTGCTATCCCGAAATGCACCCCGATTCCCCGAATCGTGTGACGGAACTTCGGAACCTGAAGAAAAAGGTGGACGCCGGCGCAGAGGTGCTGATGAGCCAGTTGTTTTTCGACAATGACTGCTGGTACCGCTTCATGGAGGACTGTGCCATCGTCGGGATCAACATTCCGCTGACGCCCGGAATCATGCCGGTAACAAAGGGGAGCCAGATCAAGCGAATGGTGGAGCTGTGCGGCGCGAAACTGCCGGATCGTTATTCGCGGATCATCCAGAGATATGAGAAGAATCCGGATGCGCTTTTTGATGCGGGCATGGCTTACTGTGTGAGTCAGATCGTCGACCTGCTTGCAAGCGGCACGGACGGCGTACATATCTATACCATGAACAACACCAGAGTCGCACGAACCATTTGCGACGCGATCAGAAACATTATTCAATGATGAGAGAATGTGACGAGAACAGGATCATAACGAGCACCCTTTCCTATTTGGGAAACCACAAGCAGGAGGGGGCTCTTGTTTTATTTGATGAGATCAGAGAATGTATCAAAGAATTGAAACGGGAAGCAAAGTTTCGAAGCAGATATGAGATTTACGAATTGGAAACGGATCAGGACGGCTTTCTCATGCTTCCTGCATTGGGACTTTCCCTGGCGTCAACGGATGCAAAGCATTATTTTGCGGGCTGTCATCGCATATTGGCGCTTGCGGTGACGCTCGGTATGGAGTTCGAACGCTACGAGAAACGCGTCATGGCGACCGATATGAGCCACGCGCTTATCCTGGATGCAGCCGCATCCGCCTATCTTGAGGACAGGGCGGATGCGCTGACGGAAGAACTGCTGAACGGGCCCCACACCTACCGCTTTGCACCGGGATACGGAGATCTGCCGCTTGCCTTGAATGTTCACTTTGCGAATGCCTTGCAGATTGAGAAGCGAATCGGCATGATGACGTCCGCGGAAGGCGCCTTTCAACCGTTCAAATCCATGCTGGGTCTGACCGGCATCGGAACGGTGCGGGAGAGAGCCTGCGGCAACTGTATCAGAGGAAACGATTGTTTCCTAAGAAAAGAGGGGGAAACATGCTGGAAATAGAGAACAGAACAAAATTACAGGAACGTTTGGGACGCGATTTCCTTCTGTTTGACGGCGGCATGGGAACGCAGCTGCAGGCAGGCGGCATGCGCGCCGGTCAGATTCCGGAGGAACTCAATATCGACGATCCGGAGATGATTGTCACGATTCACTGCAATTATCTGAATGCGGGAGCGGATTTCATTACGACCAACACCTTCGGCTGTAACCGTCTGAAAATGGCACAGGCGAAGTACTCCGTCAGAGAGATGATCCAAGCGGCGATTGCCAATGCGAAAGAAGCGCAGAAACGCTGCGGTCGCGAGCATGACAGTTATATTGTACTGGATATCGGGCCGATCGGAACGATGTTGAAGCCGCTCGGCACGCTCTCTTTCGATATGGCTTATGAAATCATACGGGAAGAAATTCTCTTTGCCGGAGACGGTGCGGATGCGGTGCTGCTGGAGACAATGACGGATCTCTATGAGGTCAAAGCGGGCATCCTTGCAGCGAAAGAGAATACGACGCTGCCCGTGTTCACCACGATGACCTTTGAGAAGAGCGGAAGAACCATGACGGGTGTGGACGCGGAGAGTTTCGTCAACGTGGTTGAGGGACTCGGCGTTTCCATGCTCGGCGTCAACTGCTCGCTGGGCCCCAAGGAACTTGCGCCGGTCATTGAGACGATTCTTCGTAACGCGCATCTTCCCGTGATGGTGCAGCCCAATGCAGGTCTGCCGAGTTTAAAGAACGGGGAGACGGTTTATGAACTGACGGCAGTTCAGTTTGTGACACAGATGCTTCCTTATATCAATGACGGTCTTTCGGTCTGCGGCGGCTGCTGCGGCACCACGCCGGAATTTATTCGCACGCTGCACAGGGAACGTCCCGTGCAGGTCATTCCGAGAAACAACCCCTATCGGACGCGCGTCTCCTCACCGAATCGAACCGTGACCTTCGACGGTCATGTGATCGTCTGCGGAGAGCGTCTGAATCCGACCGGCAAGAAGAAATTGCAGGCGGCGTTGCGGGAACGCAGATTCGAGGAACTGGTAGCGGAAGCCATCAGGCAGGAAGACGCGGGTGCGGAAGTGTTGGATCTCAATGTCGGGCTGCCCGGCATCGATGAGACGGAAACGATGAAAACCGTCATTCCGATGCTGCAAGAGGTGGTTGACCTTCCGCTGCAGTTGGATTCTTCCTCTGCGGAAGCGCTGGAAGCGGCATGCAGATATTATAACGGCAAACCGCTCATCAATTCCGTCAACGGAAAGCCCGAAACCATGAAAGCAATCTTTCCGATCGTTCAGAAATACGGCGGTGTGGTGATCGGTCTGACCCTGAAAGAAGAAATTCCGCACAAAGCCGAGGAACGTTTTACGATTGCGGAAGAAATCATTGCGGAAGCGCAGAAATACAACATTCGCAAAGAGGACGTTATCATTGACTGTCTGACGCTGACTGCAAGCGCGCAGCAGGAAGATGCGGCGGAAACGCTGCGGGCGATCGCCATGATGCGTGAAAACGGCAGCCGCACGGTGCTTGGAGTTTCGAATATCTCCTTTGGCTTGCCTTATCGTGCGCTGCTCAACAGAACCTTTCTTGCAATGGCGATTGACGCCGGGCTGGATCTTCCGATCATGAATCCGCTGGATGCGGAGATGATGGGCTGTGTGGATGCGGCAAACCTCTTGTTGAATTATGATCAGGACTGCACGTCTTATGTTGAAAAATATGCGAACTACGTGCCCCTAACGGGCGTGATCGGAACGGCGAATCAGGCGGCGGGCGATAGTGCGGTGCAGGGCGGCGCGCAGAAAGCGTTCACGCTGTCGGATCTGATATGCAAAGGTATGAAGGCGGAAATTGCCGCGCAGACGGAACTGGAACTTAAGAGCAAAGCTCCGATGGAACTGGTGAACGAGGTGGTGATTCCGGCGCTCAATCAGGTCGGCAGGGATTATGAAAGCGGCGTGATTTTCCTGCCGCAGCTCATTCAGGCGGCTGAGAGTTCCAAACTGGCATTTGATGTGATCAAGTCGCATTTTGCCGCTAACGATGAGAAGAAGGGCCCCGTGGTCTTGTGTACGGTAGAGGGAGACATTCACGACATCGGCAAAAATATTGTCCGTGTCATTCTTGAAAGTTACGGCTACGAGGTGATTGATCTTGGCAAGGATGTGAAGCCGGAAACGGTGCTTGCCGCGGTAACGGAGCATAGACCGAAGGCGGTCGGGCTCTCGGCGCTGATGACAACCACTGTAGTCAATATGCAGAAGACGATCGAAGTGCTGCATGCGCATGACTGCCCCTGCCCGATTTGGGTCGGGGGCGCGGTACTCACCGCGCAGATTGCAGAGGAGATCGGTGCAGATTATTATACCGAGGACGCTATGGAGAGCGTACGTTTGCTCGACCGTATCATACAGTGAGCATGTATTTTCCCATCATGGTTTCAGCCAAACGGGAACGGTTCGAGAAGAAAGACAGTTGCGAGGTGAGAAGATGAAGTGGACAAAGGAAAAGATCCATGAGCTGACGGAGAAACAGAGAACGTTTTTCGGGACGGGGAAGACGCTTGATACATCGTTCCGTCTGAAGATGCTGCGTAACCTGCAGGATGCGATCAGGGCGCATTCGGATGAAATCGAGTCCGCGCTTGCTTCGGATCTGGGGCGCAGCGCGATGGAATCGTATTTATGTGATATCGGTCCCACGCTTTCCGAGATTCACGAGATGCGCAGGAACCTGAAACGGTGGGTCAGACCGGAGAGACACTATAGCGGATTGGTATGTTTCCCGAGCGTTCGGACCATGGTATATCCGATGCCGTACGGCGTAACGCTGGTGATCAGTCCGTTTAATTTCCCGATTTATCTTTCGATGGTCGTTGTTGCAACTGCAATTGCGGGCGGAAATACGGTCATTCTGAAAACCAGTTCCAAGTCCGTAGCAAGTTCGGAAATATTAAAGAAAATCATAGCCGAAACGTTTCCCGAAGAGTATGTGACGCTGGTTGACGGCGGTCATGACGTTGCGGATGCTCTCCTGGAAGAGCGTTTCGATAAAATCTTCTATACGGGATCGCCGAAGGTCGGATCTCATATCATGGAGATGGCAGCGAAGCATTTGACCCCCGTTGCGCTGGAACTGGGCGGCGAGACCGGAAACTGGTGTGTGGTCAGAAAAGATGCTGATTTGAAAGACGCCGCCCGTAAGATCGCCTTCTTCAAGATGATGAACAGCGGACAGGTCTGCATCAACATCAATCAGGTGGCGGTCGCTTCGGAAGTGGCGGAAGCGTTCCTGATGGAATTGAAGCGCGCCTTTCGGTCTCAGATCGGCGAAAACGCCCTTGAGAATCCGGAATATCCGCGGCTGATCAGCCAAAATGCCTACGATCAATGTTGTGAGGAGACGGCTGCATATCGTGACCGCGTCCTCTTCGGCGGGCATGGGGATCCTGAGCGGCTGCGCTTTGAGCCTACGATTCTCTATCCGATCCGGATTGACGAGCCGATCGTGATGCATGAACTCTTTAGCCCGCTTTTGCCGGTCGTTCCCTTTGAAGACGACAGGATAGATGAACTGATGGAGACGATTTCAAAACGGGAACACGGTCTTTCTCTGTATCTGTTCACAAAGGATAAGAAGTGGGCTGAAAGAACCATGTCATCGCAGCAGTATGGCGGAGGCTGCGTAAATGAAGTCTGTCTTCATCTGATGGTGAAGGGAGTCCCATTTAACGGCACAGGGCATTCGGGAATGGGCGCTTATCACGGGATATGGGGATTCCGGGAATTCACGCACCCGAGTACGGTTCTCTACGGTTCGAACAAGTTCAATTTATCATTACGCGAGCATCCGTATTCGGGAAAAGAGGGTGCGCGAAAACGAAGTCTTTTGAACCGGCTGCTTCGGTAAACGGAACAAGTCGTTTCAACCGGTGTCTGCCGACAGTCCCGCACACAGTCTGATCAAACTTCCGGAAAATCATTCAGGATTTGGAAAAATAATACTTGAAATTAAGATTGCGATATGTTATAGTTTATCACGTTGAAGCGTTACACATTAAAGCGTTACGCTTTAACGCGCGGGTAAGCGGGGGTAGAGGAGATCCCGCCGCGCAGCGTATGAGAACTGAGAGAAAAGAGGAAAGAAACATGAAAATCGCAATTTTGATCATCTATTTTGCCGTATTGATCGGTATCGGTCTGTATTGCAGAAAGACTGCAAGAGACGTAAACGGCTTTGTCCTCGGCGGACGTAACGTGGGTCCCTGGCTGACCGCCTTTGCATACGGTACCTCTTATTTCTCTGCGGTTATTTTCGTCGGTTACGCCGGTCAGTTCGGCTGGAAGTTCGGCCTTGCCTCGACCTGGATCGGCATCGGCAATGCGGTGATCGGCTCCCTGCTCGCCTGGGTCATTCTGGGAAGAAGAACCAGAATCATGACGCAGCATCTGGATACCGCCACAATGCCGCAGTTCTTTGACAGGCGTTTTAACAGCAAGGGCTTGAAAATCGGCGCATCCATCATCATTTTTATTTTTATGATTCCCTACACCGCATCCCTTTATAACGGACTGTCCAGACTCTTCGGGATGGCGTTCCACATCGATTACAGCGTCTGCATCATCCTGATGGCGGTGCTTACCGCAATCTATGTGATCGCAGGCGGCTATATGGCAACCGCAATCAATGATTTCATTCAGGGGATCATTATGTTGTTCGGTATCGTTGCGGTGATTGCCGCGGTTCTGAAATCCAAGGACGGCTTCATGGCTGCTATTGACGGACTGGCGCGTGTCGGCGACAGTGCGGTCAGTGAGACGCCGGGCGTCTTTGCTTCCTTCTTCGGACCCGATCCCCTCAATCTGTTTTTCGTCATTATCTTAACTTCCCTCGGTACCTGGGGACTTCCGCAGATGGTGCAGAAATTCTATGCCATCAATGACGAAGGAAGTATCCGGAAGGGAACGTTTATTTCCACCTTTTTTGCGGTCGTTGTTGCCGGCGGCAGTTACTTCTTAGGCGGCTTCGGCAGACTGTTTTCCGATGAAATCGATGTTGCGGCAAACGGCTTTGACTCCATCATTCCGACGATGCTGTCCAACATGCATCCGGCAATCATTGCGCTCGTTGTAATTCTGGTACTCTCCGCATCCATGTCGACCTTATCGTCGCTTGTGATGACGTCCGCATCGACATTGGCGCTGGATTTCATCAAGGATACGATCGTCAAAGACATGAAGGAGAAAACGCAGCTGTTATTGATCCGTATTCTCATTGTGGTCTTTATCGCAATTTCCTCCGTGATCGCGCTGGTTCAGTACAGGAGCAATATCTCTTTCATCGCGCAGCTCATGGGCGTTTCGTGGGGTGCAATGGCGGGAGCGTTTTTAGCGCCGTTCCTCTACAGTCTCTATTCAAAGCGCGTGACCAAGGCGGCGTGCGTGGTGTGTTTTCTGTTCGGTTCGATCCTGATGGGTGCGAATCTGCTGTTTCGAAGCGCTTTTCCTCAGATTCTCCAGTCGCCCATCAACAGCGGTGCATTTGCAATGGTAGCCGGTCTCATTCTGGTACCCCTCGTGAGCCTGATCTCGAAGAAGCCGCCCAAGGACGAGGTCGATGCATCCTTTGCCTGCTATGAACTGAAGAAGAGCATCGCTGCCAAGACGGCGCTCGGCGACTGAAACAGGGAATGCTTTTCAAGAAAAGATCGATCATCGGCGCTGCGGAAACGTGGCGCCGTTTCCTATCTTGCGGAATCAGTTTGCAAAAACTTGTTTGATTGATAATTACAGCAGCTTAAGATACAATAAACTCGTAACGAATCGAATGCAAAACAGAAGGGGGGGTGACTTATGTTTGTGTTTTGGGGCGACGGCAGTCAGGCGGCGAAGGATCTGGTGGATGCGGTAGTCGTGCGGAGTACGGAGAATTTCCGATGGACCTTTATTTTTATTCTGGCGGTGGTGTTCTATGTTTACTGGTCGGAGATTCGGAAGAAGGATGACGAAGCGGTGATTGCCGGACTGGCGCTTTACGGCGTACATTGGCTCTATGAGATCGCGAATGCGCTCATCGGGCATTTCACGGGCTATCCGCTGTGGACGGTGAGCAATGAATCGACGACGTTTATTCTGCTCATCGGCGTATGCTGGGAACTGAGTATGATGTTTGCTCTGGCGGGAATGATTTCCTATAAGATGATGCCCAAGGATCGGTCGAAGAAGATGTTTGGCATGGATTGCAGACTTGCGGTGACGCTTCAAATGGCGCTGCTGTTCGCCTTGTTTGAAGCCTTTCTGGCAGGGACTTCCAATCACTCCTTTATCTGGGTATATCGATGGTGGGGTGTGGTTCCGGTCTTTATCACTACCTATGTACCGTTTTTTCTGGCGGCGAATTATGTGCCGTCCATGGAAGCCAAGAAACGGAAGGTCTTTTTGCTCACTCTTTGGGGATTGGTTGCGCTTCTGCTGGTGATCCTGCTTCCTCTGGGATTGATCTAGGCGGAACTACATGACCCGAAACTTCACGGGAAGAAGAAAATATACAATCAGAAATGTAAGGATCTGTAATCCGAGAATGACCGGCATTCCGATTTGGAATGCCGGTTTCATTGTCTTGTGGTGAAAGAGGTACATGCCGCCGATACAGCCGATGCAGCCGCCGAAAATGGCGATCACGAACAGTGTTGCTTCCGAAACGCGCCACTTCTTCCGCCGTGCGCTTTTCTTGTCAAAGCCCATGGTGAGGAAACCGAAGATATTGATGACCAGAAGATAGAGTAGCAGTACCTGATAAACGCTCATAAAGAATCCTTTAGCTGTTCTTGCTGACCTCGGCGATCTTCATGGCGCGCACCTTGGTGGAGAGTCCGAACAGATTGATGAAGCCGGAAGCGTCCTTGTGGTCGTAGAGATCGCCGGTAGTAAAACTTGCGATACTCTCATTATACAACGAATACGGAGAAGTGGTACCCGCTTTGATGATATTTCCTTTATAAAGTTTGAATTTCACTTCGCCGGTCACGTATTTCTGGGTGCTTTCGATAAATGCCTGCACCGCTTCGCGCAGCGGGGAGAACCATTTTCCTTCGTAAACGATCTGGGCAAGTTTGTTGCCAAGATCCATTTTCATCGCATAGGTCTCGCGATCGAGAATCAGTTCTTCCAACTGCTGGTGCGCTTCATAGAGGATGGTTCCGCCGGGCGTTTCATAAACGCCGCGGCTCTTCATGCCGACAACACGGTTCTCGACGATGTCGACGATGCCGACGCCGTGCTTTCCGCCCAGTTGATTCAGCGTTCTGATGATGTCGGAAACCTTCATTTCCTTGCCGTTGACAGACTGGGGCACACCTGCTTTAAAAGTCATGGTGACATATTCCGCCTCATCGGGCGCTTTCTCCGGAGTGACGCCAAGCACCAGAAGGTGATCGTAGTTCGGCTCGTTGCCGGGCTCTTCGAGTTCCAGCCCCTCATGACTGATATGCCATAAGTTGCGGTCGCGGCTGTAACTGCTGTCCGCCGAGAACGGAAGATGGATGCCGTGTGCGTTGCAGTATGCGATCTCGGACTCTCTGGAATCCATGTTCCACTTTTCATCGCGCCATGCGGCGATGATTTTCAGATCGGGTGCAAGCGCCTTGATGCCGAGTTCAAAACGAATCTGATCATTACCCTTGCCGGTAGCGCCGTGACAGATTGCGGTAGCGCCTTCCTTTCTTGCGATCTCAACGAGACGCTTGGCGATCACGGGACGCGCCATGGACGTGCCGAGCAGGTATTTGTTCTCGTAAACCGCATGCGCCTGCACGCAGGGAATCACATATTCGTCGCAGAATTCATCCGTGACGTCTTCGATATATAATTTGGAAGCGCCGCTTGCTTTGGCTCTTTCTTCCAGCCCGTCCAACTCGCTTTCCTGGCCGCAGTCGATGCAGCAGCAGATCACGTCGTAGTCGTAATTCTCCTGTAACCAGGGGATGATGGCGGTGGTGTCCAGTCCGCCCGAGTAAGCTAAAATTACCTTTTCTTTCATGAGATTTTCTCCTTTATTTGCTTCTTTGATTTTGTGTGTTTCGGTTGCCGGCATCGAGGGTTTCCCGCAGGTGAGTTTTCTTGGTAAGGTTCATTTGTGGTAAGACTCATTCACGGGATCAGACGCATTCGCAGGCAAATTTGATTCAGACAAGGAGTATTATAGAGGAAACGAACTCCGAACGCAAGAGAAAAATGAATAAATATAAGATTTTATGAATAAAATATAAAAAATGTTGCATAAAATGAAATTCTTAGTGATTCTGCACAAAGGACGAAATTCGGTGAGATTGCGTAAAATAAGGACTTGAAATCCGAATATATAAGTGTATAATTATGCATATATTTGAATGATAAATGAAAGCCGTCGGGAATTTGCACGGGATGGGTGCGGATTCAAAAGTTGTTTCGCAGAGTCGTTCGTAATTTGGTATAATAAAACGATGTGTGAATGCGGGAGATCGGACGAGAAATGATTCATGGATCTTCACAGCCGAAAATAACTGCAGGTGAAACTGTACCCCGGGTGGCGGACAGTATAGATAAGAAAGGAAACGGAAAATGATCAAAGTCGGTATCATCGGAGCAACGGGTTATGCGGGAGGGGAGTTGGTAAGGCTTCTGGCAGCGCATCCGGAAGTAAGCATCTGTTGGCTCGGTTCCAGAAGTTACGTTGATGAGAAGTATTCCGCAGTCTACCGGAATCTGTTTACACTGGTGGATGACGTCTGCAAGGATGATAAGATCGGTGCGCTGGCGCAGGAAGCGGACGTGATTTTTACAGCAACCCCGCAGGGGTTTTTGGGGGGGATGCTGACAGAAGAACTGCTGTCAATGTCCAAGTTCATCGATTTGAGCGCCGATTATCGGATTCGGGATGTTTCCGTTTATGAAGCGTGGTACGGGATTTCGCACCGATCGCCGCAACTGATCAAGGATGCGGTGTACGGTCTGAGCGAAATCAATCGGGAGGCACTGAAGAAGACGCGCCTTGTGGCGAATCCGGGCTGCTATACGACCTGTTCCATTCTGACTCTTTATCCGCTTGTGAAGGAAGGGCTCATTGATCCTGATTCCATTATTATTGATGCGAAGTCGGGGGTGAGCGGCGCAGGGCGGGGCGCGAAGGTCGACAATCTGTACTGCGAAGTGAATGAGAATATGAAGGCTTACGGCGTCTGTACGCACAGACATACGCCCGAGATCGAGGAACAGCTCTCGCTTGCGGCGGGAAGAAAGCTGCAATTGCTGTTCACGCCGCATCTTGCGCCGATGAACCGGGGAATCCTGATTACCGCTTATGCCAAGTTGGCGGGGAAGGCGGATACGGAGCGCTGTCGAGCCGCTTATGAGAAATATTATGAGAAGGAGCGTTTTGTCAGACTGCTCCCTAAAGGCGTCTGTCCCGAAACCAAGTGGATCGAGGGCAGCAACTTCGTGGATGTGAATTTCAAGATTGATGAGAGAACGGGACATGTTGTGATGATGGGAGCGCTTGACAATATTGTGAAAGGGGCTGCCGGTCAGGCGGTACAGAACATGAATCTGCTGTTCGGACTGCCGGAGGATACGGGCTTGCAACTGGTGCCGCTGTTCCCGTAGGGGATCTGCGCGTCGGATCAAACGCGAAAACACAGGGTTGTTTGTACTGAGGAGAGAGAATGGAAATCAGGACGATGAGAATTGAGGATTATGAGCAGGTGCATGCGCTGTGGATGAGCATTCGGGGCTTCGCAATCCGCTCGTTGGATGATTCGAAAGAGGGCGTGGCACGGTTCCTGTTGCGGAATCCGAAGACGAGCGTCGTTGCTGTGGAAGACGGCATCATTGTCGGCGCGATCCTTTGCGGTCATGATGGACGCAGGGGTTGCATGTACCATGTCTGCGTTCATGAAGCACACCGACGCAAGGGCGTCGGTCAAGCCATGGTCGTTTTCTGCATGGAAGCGTTGAAAGCCGAAGAGATCAATAAGGTATCGCTGATTGCGTTTACCGCGAATGACGTCGGCAATGCGTTTTGGAAGACGATCGGATGGACGAAGCGGGAAGATTTGAATTACTATGAGTTCACGTTGAATGAGAAAAACATTATGGCGTTCAATAAATGAGTTATGTAAATCAAATGCGGATCAGGACGTCTGACCAGATCAATCCATATTCAGACGGAAATATGACTGATCCGGAAAGCAGGAAAAGGGGGAAGAGCGGATGAAACAGATAGCGGGCGGAGTGACTGCGCCGAAAGGCTTTGAGGCAGCAGGGATCGCGGCAGGCGTGAAATATGAGAACAGATTGGACATGGCAATCATTTATTCCAGGGAGCCTTGTGTAGTGGCAGGGACGTTTACTTCGAATCTGGTGAAAGCCGCACCCGTCAAATGGGATCAGAAGATTGTGGCGGGTTCCGCTTATGCACAGGCGGTGATCGTGAATACCGGAATTGCAAATGCCGGAACCGGCAGCGAGGGGATGGCGATTTGTGAAGCGACCGCGGAAACGGCAGCCGCCTTATTGGGACTTCGAAAGGATGCGGTTCTGATCGGATCCACCGGCGTGATCGGCGCGCAGCTTCCTCTGGAGACCATCAAAAAGGGGGTGGCAGCGTTGGCGGAAGCCAAAGCAGCCACGCAGAAAGCGGGCACTGACGCATCTGTCGCCATTATGACTACCGATACCGTGAATAAAGAGATCGCAGTCACCGTCGATCTGGACGGAACGACGGTCACGATCGGCGCTATGAGCAAGGGCAGCGGGATGATTCACCCCAATATGTGCACCATGCTCGGCTATGTCACCACAGACGCCGTGATTGAAAAGGAACTCCTGCAGGAGATCTTGAGCGAAGACGTGAAAGATACCTACAATATGATTTCCGTCGACGGCGATACTTCCACGAACGATACGTTGCTGGTACTGGCAAACGGCTGCGCCGGTAATGCTCCAATCAGAAAGGGGACGAGAGCCTACGAAGCTTTCCGCGATGCGCTTCATTTCGTAAACAAAACGCAGGCGAAGCGGCTGGCGGCGGACGGCGAGGGCGCGATGGCACTCATCGAGACGGTCTGCTACAATGCGGCGAGCAAGGAAGACGCAAGGATTCTGGCGAAGTCCGTGGTGTGCAGCAGTCTGACGAAAGCGGCGATTTACGGACACGACAGCAATTGGGGAAGGATTCTTTGCGCGCTCGGTTATTCCGGCGCCCGGTTCGATCCGGATCACCTTGCGATTTACTACGGTGTGGTGCCTGGCCCCGAAACAGATCCCGGCGAGGAAATCAGTTTGAGCCCTGCCGGGTTGCGGCAGATTTACGCAACCAGGGCGGATCAGACAGCGGAAGCGATGCTGATCTATGAGGACGGCGTCGGGGTGAATTACAGCGAAGCGGAAGCGACGAAACTCCTTGGGGAGCCGGAAGTGCGGATCCTTGTCGATCTGAAGATGGGCGATGAGAGCGCGACCGCTTGGGGCTGCGATTTGACCTATGATTATGTGAAAATCAATGCCGACTACAGAAGTTGACATAACTCAGACGCTTTTGCTTTCCAAGTAACATGCGAAAAGAAAAACGATAGAAGGGAAACAATAGGAAAGCAAAGAGAACAGGATAAAGAACAAGATAAAAAGAACAGATCAGTTAACATAATACAACACGGGAGAGAGAAATGAGCATCACAAATGAAATCTACAAAGAAAAATATCTGCACAAGGCGGAAGTTCTGATTGAAGCGCTTCCTTACATCCAGAAGTTCAACCGCAAGGTCATTGTCGTGAAATACGGCGGCTCCGCCATGACGGATGAGGAACTCAAACGCAACGTGATCAAGGACGTCACGCTGCTGAAACTGGTCGGATTCAAGCCGATTGTGGTACACGGCGGCGGCAGGGAAATCAGCAAATGGGTCGGCAAGGTCGGCAAAGAAGCGCAGTTTGTCGGCGGTCTGCGCGTCACGGACGCCGAAACCATGGAGATTGCGGAAATGGTACTCTCCAAGGTGAATAAGTCTCTGGTGACCATGGTGCAGGAACTCGGTGTGAAAGCCGTGGGCATTTCCGGTAAGGACGGCGGGCTTCTGAGCGTCGAGAAGAAATATGCCGATGAGCAGGATATCGGTTTTGTCGGCGAGATCAAGCGAGTCGATACCAAAATCATCGAAGATCTTCTGGAACAGGATTTTCTGCCTATCATCGCGCCGATCGGACTGGATGAGAATTTCGAGACCTACAACATCAATGCGGACGATGCGGCATGCGCGATTGCCAAAGCGATGCATGCGGATAAACTTGCGTTTCTAACCGACATCGAGGGCGTCTACGTGGATCCGAACGACAAGGAAAACTTTATTTCGAGACTGACGGTTTCCGAAGCCGAGCAGATGATTGCCGACGGGCACATCGGCGGCGGCATGCTTCCGAAACTGAACAACTGTACGGATGCAATCAAAAGCGGGGTGAACAGGGTGCATATTCTGGACGGCCGCAAGGCGCACAGTCTGCTGCTTGAGGTGTTCACCAACAAAGGAATCGGGACGATGTTTTTCCCGGACAGTGAAAAGGAGACGCTGGAATGATGAAACGGACAATTGAGGAAGCGGAACAGGTTCTGCTGCATACTTATCAACGCTACCCCGTCGTATTCGACCATGGAGAGGGGGTCTGTCTCTATGACGCGGAAGGCAAGGAATATCTTGATTTCTGCGCCGGCATTGCGGTGTTTGCGCTCGGTTATGGAAATGAGAAATACAACGCCGCGCTGAAGCGACAGATCGATCAGCTCCTGCATACCTCGAATTACTATTATTCGGAGCCGACGGTTGCGGCGGCGAAGAAACTGACCGAGGCGACCGGCATGGATCGCGTTTTCTTTACGAACAGCGGTGCCGAGGCGATCGAGGGCGCCATCAAGACGGCGAGAAAGTATGCGTATTTAAATGACGGAACTACGGAGCATGAAATCATCGCCATGCAGCATTCGTTCCACGGACGCACCATGGGGGCGCTTTCCGTGACGGGCAACGAGAAATACCGCGCACCCTTTGCGCCCATGATCGGCAACATCCGGTTCGCTACGTTCAACGATCTTGAGAGCGTGAAGGCGGCGCTCACCGATCGAACCTGCGCGATTCTGATGGAAACGGTGCAGGGCGAGGGCGGCATCCATCCTGCGGATCCGGAATTCATCAAGGGCGTACGTAAACTCTGTGATGACCGTGATCTGCTGTTGATTCTTGACGAAATTCAGTGCGGCATGGGCAGAAGCGGCAAAATGTTCGCCTATGAGTATTACGGCGTGAAGCCGGATATCGTGACGGTTGCCAAGGCGGTCGGCTGCGGCGTGCCGGTCGGCGCGTTCCTGATGACCGAAAAGGTGGCGGCGCATTCTCTGGTGCCCGGCGATCACGGCACGACCTACGGCGGCAACCCGCTTGCCGGAACGGCGGTTTCTACCGTACTTGATCTTTTCGCTGAAAATCATATCCTCGAAAATGTGAACAGAGTTGGAGCTTATCTTTCGGCGGCATTGGAGAAGCTGGTGCTGAAGTACGATTGTCTCCTGCGGCACAGAGGGATCGGCCTTATGCAGGGACTGATCTTCGATACGACGAGATTAACGCCTGCCGAGGTGGCAAAGCGCGCGCTTGGGAACGGTCTGGTGCTCATCACCGCAGGTGCCGATGTTTTGCGCTTTCTGCCGCCGCTCGTGATTACGGAGTCGGATGTGGATGAAATGATACGTCGTCTTGAAGAATGTCTGTAGGAGCGCTTTATGGGTAAAAGAGTCATTTCCTCGCTGCTGGTGCTGGCACTTGTTGTTTCCATGCTGGCGGTTTCGAAGGAAATCAACAGCGAACGGCTGGCGGCGCTCGCGGAGGGGAAGCAGGTCATCACGATCTGGTATGCGGACGATGCGCTGACGGAATTCGTCACGACCAATGCCCTGGCTTACCAGTCGGAAACCGGAATCCACGTGGATACCCGACTGGTTTCGGGCATAGAGTATTTGGAACAGATCAATACCGCTTCCATTTATCACGGGGAAGCCGATGCAAACGGCGCGGCTTACGTGCAGCCCGACGTCTATATCACGACGCATGACAACCTCATGCGCGCTTATCTTGCGGGTCTTGCCGCTGCGGTAACCGATCCGGACGCCGTGCTGAATACGGCGAACTATCCCGAGGTCGCGCTGCATGCGATCAGTTGCAACGACAAAATGGTCGGTTACCCGCTCTCTTACGAGACCGCCTTTTTCCTGTACAACAAAACTTACATGGCGGATCTTGCTTCCGCCAGAATCACGGAAGAAAATGATTTTCACACGGGAGAAACCGCACAGGAGACGACGGATGCGACGGGAGAGCAGAACGCTTCGGATGAAAACGGTGCGAATCGGGATGCTTCCGGCGACGGTGCGGCGGATGAAGAAGAGGGCGCTGACGAGGATCCGATGGGGGATGAGGAAGTCATTACCAGCCCGGAGGTGCGGCGGCGGCTGGCGACCATGATTCCCGCGACGCTTGAGGATATCAAAGCGTTTGCCTATAACTATGAAGCGCCGGATCAGGTCGAGGCTGTTTTCAAATGGGATGTGTCGGACATCTTCTATAATTATTTCTTCGTCGGAAATTATATGAATGTCGGCGGGGAAAACGGCGACAATAATGCGATATTCAACATTTTCAACGAGCAGGCGGTGAATTGTCTGCTCGCCTATCAGAATATGAACAACTTCTTCTCGATTGACGCCAAGGAAGTGACCTACGATTCCATTCTGCGGGATTTCATTGACGGTAAGATCGTCTTTACGGTGGCGACGACCGATGCGCTTTCGAAAATTGAGAATGCAAAGCGGGAAGGAGATTTTAATTATGATTATGGCGTTGCGGTGCTTCCAGACGTCGGCAAATATCTGAAGTCAAGGGGGCTGTCCGTGACGACGGTGGCTGCGGTGAACGGTTATTCGGAGCAAAAGGAGATTGCGAATGATTTTGCATCTTTCTTATCCTTTGATAAGGGGAACGAGCTCTACCGCAAAGCCGGTAAGGTTTCCTGCCTGAACAGGGCGGAGTATGACAATGACGAAGTGTATCGCGTGATGAACGAGTATGAGAAATCGTTTCCGCTGCCCAAAATGATGGAGACCAGCAATTTCTGGGTGCAGTTGGAGATCACGATGACACGGGTTTTCAACGGAGCGGATCCAGGGCAGTCGCTGCTGGATCTTTCGAATGAGATCGGCGCGCAGATTGAGGAGATCACCTACCACATTCCGGCGCAGGAAAGTTTCGGTGCGGGCGGCGCAATGATGTTGAGGTGAAGCGGATTGGGTTTTCTTCCGTATCGCTGTGAATCATAACTTGTAGATCACAGAATTTTCACAGTTTTACCATGGTTCCAACATATTTGACGACTATACTCGTTTTCATAAAGCAGAGGAGCAATGGATTCCTCATGTTTGCAAAGGAGGAAACGTAGATGTACGAATACTACAATTATGAAAACAGCAAGGCGCAGCAGGAAGAACTTGCAAGAAAGGCTGCGGCGCAGAAGAAGGCCGAGAAGTCGGCAAAACGGAAGAAATGGTGGGGCATTGTCCTCGGCGCGCTTGTCTTCGGTGTGATCGCATCCGGCACCTTCGTTACGGTCACGACGATCGGCAGCAAAGCGGTTGATTTGAAGGGCAGGATTGAAAAAATCGAAGAAAAATATGCAAATAAGAATGCAAACGACAGTGCGGACACGGAAGAACAGGACGCGAAAGCGGACGTCTCAGAAGCAGAGGGCAAGAATAAGAAAGCGGACGCCGGGGAGAGTTCTTCCGGCGTAAAGATCAATCGGGCGGAGAGTGCCAAAGCAGCGCCGATGGAACAGGAAGATCAGGTGGTTGCCAGTGTCAGCGACGTTGCGAAAGTGGCAATGCCCTCGATCGTAGCGATCACGAATAAAAGCCTGCAGGAAATCCACATGATGTTCTCCTACGAGACCCAGTTCTATGAGAGCGAGAGCCAGGGCAGCGGCATTATTGTCGGTCAAAATGATGAGGAACTCCTGATCCTGACCAACAATCACGTGGTGGACGGCGCAAAAAGTCTCTCGGTCTGCTTCATTGATGATGAAGCGGCTGAGGCTGAGGTGGTCGGAACGAATTCCAGCAACGATGTTGCGGTGATCGCGGTGAAACTGGAGAATATCAAAGCATCCACACAGGATCAGATCAAGATTGCCTTAGTCGGGAATTCCGACGACCTTGAGATCGGTGAACAGGTGGTTGCGATCGGAAATGCTCTCGGCTACGGACAGTCGGTTACCACGGGTA
>CAZNCH010000043.1:0-1785 GCA_964571555.1 uncultured Lachnospiraceae bacterium
TATGAAGCAACGCCCGGACAACGGATGTATGTGGGCTTGGATGGAGCGCCGAAGAGTATCACAGCGGATCAGGACGGCAAACTGGATCTTTCTGCGGTACTGCTGGATACCCGGGAACTTACTGCGGACAAGACGAATGATACCTATATGTTCGATCATCTTGACCAGTACTATTATGCATACGGGGGTGTAGCACATGAATATACTTACTTTGTAGAAGAGGATCTGAGTGAAATAAATGATCTGGTAGTCAGTGTCCGTAAGGGTAATGATTTTACCAACTACCAGAAATACAAGGAGATCGAAGGCGACAAGAAGTGGATCCTGTTCAAGGGTCAAGGCGGTGCGCCGATTGATATTGCAGACGATGCGGATCTTAGGGCAGCCATCGGCGTGGATGATAAAACTGTCAGCGCTTATGCGGATGTAGATGTGATCCTGTGCAGACTGGAAAACGGAACACCGGTGATCATCGATGAAGATGGCGACGGTACGCCGGACTACTATGTGACGATACGTCACGGCGCGCTGACGGAAGAAAATACGGAGGAGCATGAATCCACGACCGAAAATCAGGATGCGGGTCAGAAGCATATTTCGATTGTCTGGACACAAGCGGGTCAGGTGAAATTTAAGTTTGATCGATTGCCGGCTTATGATACCAAATCAGGCGACGAAATCATGTATGCGTTCATCGAAAGACCGGTACTTGAGAGTGATAAGGATAAGTATACGGTAGTCTTTGACGAGGAAGGAAACGCCTATGGAACCAACGGTGTGACTATCACCAACAAGCCGGTACACGATCCGTTCACAATCAGAGGACAGAAGACCTGGAAGGATCCGTTTGATGCGTCGGTGACGCAGAGACCGGAAGTGTCCATTCAGTTATATCGAGACCGTGTGTCCATGGGTGATGCCTACAAGGTGACCTTAAAGGCTGAAAACAACTATCGATTCGAGTTCAAGGATCTCTGGGAGTATGCGATCGACGGTACGACTCCTGAAACCAGTGACGGACATAAGTTTAATTATGAAATAAGAGAAGTCGGCGCTACCGGCAACTATGATATTACGATCCAAATGAAGGATCAGAAGATTGTAAGGCTGCAGGGTGGTGAGGGCAGAGAATTACAGGTTCCTGTTACCAACAGGATCAAAGATCAGGTTATCTCCATCAGCGGCACCAAGACCTTTGATTACAGCGAATATACGCAGTCGAAGAAGGTTCCGGAGAACCCGAAGGTGACCTTTAACCTGTATGCAACAGACAGTACAAGAAATCATGTAAAGGTGAAGTCCACAACAATAGAATATGCGAAAGGACATACCTACGAGTTCACGAATCTTCCGAAGTTCGATACGGAAGGCAAGATCATTACCTATACGGTAGAAGAGGATTTGAGTAACCTTGGCGGATATCAGGTGGATCCTGCAACGGGTATCACGGTGAAGCCGACCGCTGATCCGACACAGATCACGTACAAGGACAATAATTTCACCAATACGCCTTCCATTCTCCGGATCAGAAAGGTTGACATTGCCAATTCCGCAAGTCTTGCAGGCGCAACGCTTCAGGTAGTGGATAAGAACGGCAAGGAAGTTGACCGTTGGGTGACTACGACGGAAGACCATTATATTGAAGGTCTGACCTTCGGCGAGACCTATACGCTGAATGAACTGAGGGCGCCGTCGAGATATTCCATCGCTGCACCGATCAGGTTTACGGTGGATGAGACCATGCTCAGCAAGGCGGGAACAACGCCGCGTCTCATTACGATGAGT
>CAZNCH010000043.1:1885-18799 GCA_964571555.1 uncultured Lachnospiraceae bacterium
GGATGAGACCATGCTCAGCAAGGCGGGAACAACGCCGCGTCTCATTACGATGAGTGATGAGAGAATTACAGGCAGAGTTACGCTGACCAAGCGGGATGCCGAGACCAGAGAGACCTTGTCGGGCGCGGTATTCGAACTCTATGAGAGCGGCGGAAGGGCTGTTCATGTGACCGGAAGCGGCGGAGTTTACAAGTATTCGTCGGATGCTTCGGATGCAACCAGCGTGGCAGTCAGCACGGGAGGTACGCTGGAAGTAACGGAACTGCCGTTTGGCACCTACTATTTCAGAGAACGGACAGCGCCGGTAGGCTATACGCTCAGCACCAGACAGGAGAGCTTTACGATTGCGGAATCCGGTGCAAGCAGAGAAGTTACCTTCCTGAATGAGCGCTTGACCGGTTCCGTGACCTTGCGGAAGATTGCAACCGGTACTTCGACAACGCTTGCAGGAGCAAGATTCGAACTTTACTCGGCAACGCCGAGAAGTGCAGGCGCGGCAGTCGCGTCCACGGTCGTATCGGATGCATATTACAGATACGGCAGTTATACGACAGGCGCAGACGGAACGATCCGTGTTACCGGACTTCCGTGGGACAGCTACTACTTCATCGAGGTAGAGCCGCCTGCAGGATATCGGGCAAATTATGATGTGAACGGCGATCCGTTGGTATATACCTTTACCATTGATGCGTCTTCCGCATCGGCGTCCGGTGCGGTGAGTCTTGGTTCGATTACCAATGATACTTCCGGCGGCGGAGGTGGCGGCGGCGGAACCGGCGGCACGGTAGACAGCGGTGTTGCAGGCGTCCGCAGAAGAGGCGGCGTCCTTTCGGATGTCCTCGGTGTGCGTGCGGCTCCGACCAGCGGCGTACTCGGTGTCAGAAGCGGTCCGGTGACCGGTGATGCGGCAAATATTGCGCTTTGGTTGCTGCTCCTGTTGGCAAGCATTTCCGCCATCGTGGTGATCTGCATCCAGAGCCGCAGGAAGAAAAAGACGGGAAGATAAGCGGCAGTGATGCCCGTCGAAGAATGGATTCCGTACCTGCACCAACAGGGTATGTTTTCAGGCAAAAGGGGAGTCTCCGTATTCGGAGACTCCCCTTGCCAACGTAAATATTTAGGTTAAAATCATTGAATTTTTGTTTCATATATGTTAATATTATTTTTGCGTGACAAATACGCCAGAATATCGGAGGTGCGGAATGGGTGCATTAAGAATCGTTTTGACGATTGTTTTCATTATAGTGAGTGTTGTTCTTGCAGCAATCGTACTGCTTCAGGAAGGGAAATCGGCAGGGCTCGGCGCTATCAGCGGGGCAGCCGAGAGTTACTGGGGGAAGAACAAAGGACGCTCGATGGAGGGCAAGCTTGTAAAGATTACAAGATACCTTGCAATCGGATTCCTGGTTCTGGCCCTGGCGCTCAACCTGAAACTGTTTTAGAGACTGTAAGAAAACGCTCTTAAGAACCTCTTAAGAGCGTTTTCTTATGACGATAAAGGATGCTTGCGATGTCGAACCAAACGGTGGAGCGAAAGGAACTGCTTCTGAACCTAATGCGTGAGGAAGCCTATGTTCCGATGAAAGAGAAGGAACTGGCGATTTTCCTGCAGGTGAAACGGGAAGATCGGATCGAATTGAAAAAGGTGCTGGATGCACTGCTTGCAGAGGGACGGATACAGATTTCCAAGCGCGGGCACTATTCTTATGTGGAGCGGCTTGTGACGAGCGGAACTTTTGATCGAAACAGGGCCGGTTACGGCTTTGTGATTCCGGACAACAAGTCTTTCAAGCAGGATATTTTTATTTCCGCAGAGAATACGAAGGGTGCGGCGGACGGCCATAAGGTGATTGTTACAATTACGGTTCCGGCGGAGGAGAACAGAAGACCGGAGGGCGTGATCACGGAAATTCTGGGTCATATCAATGATCCGGGCGTTGATATTCTCTCTCTGATCAAAGCCTACGACTTTCCGGAGAAGTTTCCGGATCGGGTGCTGTCGCAGGCGGGAAGAATTGCGGATGAGATTTCGGAGTCCGATCTTAGCGGACGGCGCGATTTCAGAGATATTTGCATGGTGACCATCGATTCGGAGACCGCGAAGGATCTTGACGACGCCGTCAGTCTGGAAAAGGATGATGATTTTTACAAGTTGGGCGTACATATTGCGGATGTGGCGAATTATGTACGGGAGAATTCCGCGCCGGATCGGGAAGCCCTGAAACGGGCGACGAGCGTTTATCTTACGGATCGCGTGATTCCGATGCTGCCGCACAGGCTTTGCAACGGGATCTGCTCGCTGAATGAGGCCGAGGATCGGCTGACCCTATCCTGTCTTATGACGATCGATGCGAGGGGGACGGTGGTCGATCATGAAATTGTGGAATCGGTGATTCGGACGAACCGCAGAATGACCTATACCGATGTGAATCGGATCATTACAAAGCAGGATGATAAGACCGCAAAAGCCTATGCCGATGTTTCGGACATGCTCCTTCAAATGCAGGAACTTTCGCTGATTCTAAGGGAGAAACGACGCCGAAGAGGTTCGATTGATTTCGATATTCCGGAAAGTGAAATTGTTCTCGATCGAAGCGGGAGTGCGATCGATGTGAAGCCGTACGAACGGAATGAAGCCACAAAGTTGATCGAGGAGTTTATGCTGATTGCCAACGAGACGGTGGCGGAGCATTTCTTCTGGCAGGAACTTCCGTTTGTCTACAGAACCCACGGAACGCCCGATCCGGAGAAAATCAGGAAACTTTCCCAGTTTATCAGGAATTTCGGTTACGGACTGAAGATGAGGGCGGATGAGATTCATCCGAAGGAATTGCAGCAGTTACTGGATCGGATCAATGGCACGCCGGAAGAGGCACTGATTGCCAGACTGACGCTTAGATCCATGCAGCGGGCGGAATACGGCACAGAGTGTCTCGGTCATTTCGGTCTCGCATGCAAGTATTATTGCCATTTTACTTCGCCGATCAGACGCTATCCCGATTTGCAGATTCATCGTATCATCAAGGATGCGCTGCACGGAGAATGCAACGAGAAAAAGTTAAAGCATTATGAGGGGATACTGCCCGAGGTGGCAAAGCATTCTTCGAAGATGGAGCGGCGTGCCGAGGAAGCGGAGCGTGAGTGCGACAAACTGAAGAAGGCGGAATATATGCAGCAGCATATCGGAGAGCGCTACGAGGGCGTGATTTCGTCGGTGACTTCCTGGGGGCTCTATGTGGAACTGCCGAACACGGTGGAGGGACTCGTACATATTTCGAAACTGTCGGATGATTTTTACCGCTATCAGGAGATCGCAAACGAACTGGTCGGTGAACGGCACGGGCGGCGTTATAAACTGGGTCAGAAGGTTAAGATCAGAGTGGATTCTGTCGATATGATGATACGGGGCGTGGATTTCTCTTTGATCGACGAGACGGAAGCGGATGAGAGGTAGCCTGTTCCGTTGCTTTTGCGATCGCTTTGTTGTATCATGCAGTAGTAGATTGGGTGAAGTTATGCAGAATGAGAAGTCCAAGGATGAGGTGAAGCTCATCGCCAACAACAAAAAAGCATATCATGACTACTTCATTGAAGAGAAGTTGGAAGCCGGAATTGCGCTTTACGGGACGGAGATCAAGTCCCTGCGTATGGGGAAATGTTCGATCAAGGAAGCGTTCGCAAATATCGAACGCGGAGAATGCTTCCTTTACGGAATGAATATCAGCCCGTATGAGAAGGGGAATATTTTCAACAGGGATCCGCTTCGTACCAGAAAACTGCTGCTTCATAAGGGAGAAATCAATCGGCTTGCCGCCAGAGTCAGCGAAAAGGGCTATACCCTGATGCCGCTGCAGGTCTATTTGAAGGGCGGTCTGGTGAAGGTGGAGATCGGACTCGCAAAGGGGAAGAAATTATATGATAAGCGCGAGGCGATTGCCAGGAAGGATATCAGAAGGGAGGCGGAGAGAGATTATAAACTGAATCTCCGATAGTGCTTTACATATCATGGGCTTGTAAAGGTTTCGACGGGGATCTTGAAGGTAGAATAGCCATCCGCGGTCCGTACCGCGTTACCAAACGGAAATCTAAACATAAACGCAAACAATAGAGTTGCATTAGCAGCCTAGTTGCTGCTTGTCGGTCTTAGGTCACCCGCTGCTTAAGAACCCGGCATCATCTTTGCGGGGCACTTTGTTTCCTAAGCTTTGCGGAAATAAAAGAACGGATGAAGCTACTGCGTCCGATAGCCTGTCATTTGGCGATCAGACAAGGGAATCTAAATAAATGACTGTGATGGGAGAAGTTTTATTGAATGGATTTTCGGACGCGGGTTCGATTCCCGCCAGGTCCACTTTTGCTGAATGATTTATCGATAAATCATGTTGCTAATGATCTTCATGCGTTCTATTAATGAATCTGAGGAATCGTTAAGGAGGTGGATTATGCCAACAATTATGCCGATATCCGATCTGCGTAATTATACCAATGTTGTAAATAAGGTGAAGTATGGTAATCGTGTTTATCTCACGAAAAACGGTCACGGTCAGATTGCCATGGTAAATATGCAGGAATTTGATGAAATGGAGAGGGAACTTGCCCTGTACCGATTCCGGCTTGCGATGGAGAAGGGGGAGAGGTCAATTCTTGCGGAAGGGACGGTTCCTGCGGAAACATTCAAAAACGAATTGGGCATTTGATTTATGAAGAAACTGGAATATGCGCCGCTTGTATTAAAAAAGATGAAGCAACTGAAATCATATTTGATTTCCGAGTATGATGAAATTGTTTGGGGTCTCCGGAAGATCCCAAGAATCAATTAACTACTGGGGAGATTAAAACGATCGGTTTTTCGATCGTTTTTTTGTAAAATCAAAACGACCGGAGTAGAACACAGGCTGATTACTGTAATGGAAGAGAAAAGAAGCCGTTGGAAGAAATATGCGTTGCGACATTTTCATGTAGAGTATTGAATTTTGGGGCGGATAGCCGATATAATAAGAAAAGATTCAGCTTAAATCAATGTTGAAAGAGGATAGAAAATGGCGATGCAGATTGATCAGGATGTGTTGAGGGTATATGTCGTTGATCATATCAATCAGGCAATTGCGAAGCAGGAGATTCGGATCTATTTTCAACCGGTGGTGCGTTCTCTTACCGAGAAGTTATGCGGGCTGGAGGCACTGAGCAGATGGCAGAGCCCGAAATACGGATTCCTGACGCCGGATCAGTTTATTCCGGTTCTGGAAGAAACCGGGCTGATCTATCAACTTGACCGCTTCGTGATCGAAGAGGTGGCGAAGAAACTGCGCAAACAGATGGACGACGGCTTGCCCGTGGTTCCTGTGTCCGTCAACATTTCCAACATGGATTTCCTCGTGGGACATCCGTTTGAGGATCTGGAACAGACCGTGAAGAAATATCGCTTGAGAAAGGATCAGATCTGTTTCGAAATTACGGAATCCGCATTGATTTCCGATAAGGAACGAATGAGGACGGAAATTGCCAGACTGCACGACAACGGTTACGAGGTCTGGATGGATGATTTCGGAAGCGGCTATTCGACGTTGAATGTCTTAAAGGAGTTCCGTTTTGATGCGATCAAGATCGACATGATGTTCCTGCGCGAACTGAATGAGCAGGGCAGAGAAATCCTGAGATCCATCGTTTCCATGGCGAAGCGACTCGGCATCCATACGCTGACGGAGGGCGCGGAGACGGCGGAGCAGGTTGACTTCCTGAAACAAATCGGCTGCGAGCGGATCCAGGGATATTATTATTGCAGACCGATGTCTTATACCGACGCCATCCGACATTGCAGGGCGTTCGGCATCACGGAAGAGACACTTTCCGAGCGGAAACTCTATGATCCGGCAGGGCTGGAGGATACGAATCTGACCAGTCCCGTGGGACTGTTTCTGGATGACGGGAAGACCTTCACGCCGTTGATTGTGAATGAGGCTTATCTTGCCACCATTCGTTCCGGCGGCATCATGAGTTTCGAGGAAATGGAAGCCTATATCAGTTCTCCGAATTCCTATCGAATGGCGAAATTGCGTGAATTCTCGAAGAAGCCGATTGCCAGCGGCAAGACGGAGACCTTGACCTTTGCGGATAACGGGCAGTATTTCCGGCTGAACGCAAGAACCATTGCGGGGCAGGACGGCATGTACATCCATCGTCTGGAAACCTATAACATTACGGCGGATGAAGACGCCGAAACCACGAAACTGTTTGATACGTTGATTCGAAATTCAACCATCGTTTATCGGGAGATTTATTTCTATGATGTGGAAGAGGATGAACTGCAGATCATAGAAACGACGAACAGTTGGGAGAAAGCAGGCGACAAGATTAAGGACGTCGCCAGATATTTCAGAACCTACGCCGAAACCTCGGTTTATCAGGAAGACAGGGAACTCTTCCTGACCTTTATCAATGCCGACCATATTCATCAAATCACAGAGAGGAACGGTCTCGGCTTCATCACGCAGGTGTTCCGCATCAGGCAGTCCGACGGCAATTACAAGTGGGTCAATGCGATTGCGGCGATCAATAATAAGATGCCGGGGAAGCCGATTCTGCTGCTGATCCGAGAAGCGAACTTAAACAGCGAGGAATTCAGAAAGCAGCTGGTGTCCAGACTGCTCAATTCCGTGGACTATGCGCATTACGGCTCCGACGGTCAGACGTGGAGCATGGATGGGGAACTGTGACGGAACCAGATGCAGCATTCGGATGTCTGCTATTTCTGGAAGGATAATGAGCGTCGTTTTATGGGCGCTTCGAAGGAATTTCTCGATGTTTACGGAATCAAGGATATCAGGGAGATCCTCGGCAAGACGGATGAAGAGATCGGCTGGCATATCGATGAAGAACCCTATAAGTTGGATGAGTTGAGTGTTTTGCAGGGGAATTATGTGATCAACTCCATCGGGAAATGTATCATTCGGGGAGAATCCAGAACCATTTCAGCCAGTATCGAGGTTTGCGGTCATTGCGAGATCGAGCCAATCCAGGTTCATTTTCTTCGATAAATTGTCGGATGCGGATCGGGCACGCGAACAGTTGGATGCATGCGCAGACGAGATCAAGAGAATTCATAAAGTGAAGGGCTTCGACTGCACACTGCTCATGCATTATACGCTTGCATGGCGTTCCGAAGCGACTTCCATGGACGCGATGTTCACATTGTTGATTGACCGTATCTTCATCGCGGTACGGGAGAACTATGCGCAAATGGCGTATTCTCCGGATCGGATCGTGTTCGGGCGCGAGAAATTCGATGAAATGAATGAGAGGGTCTATCTCTGTGATCCGGAGACCTATGAACTGCTCTATGTCAACAAAACCGCCTTGCTGGATTTCGGTTTGCCGGAGGATTATGACTGGAGAGGGAAGACGTGCTATTCCGTGATTTTCGGGAACGAATCTGTTTGCAGCAATTGTCCGATTGCACAGTTGCGCAGAGACCTCTTCCTTACCTGGACTTCGCATAACATCAGATCAGGAAAGGATTATCTGATGCGGGAGACGCTGATCCCCTGGGGCGGTAAACTGGCGAAGTTCTCGATGTCTTGCTGCCTTACGGATTACAGTGATACGCTTCGCGCCAATCAGGAGTTCGTCTATCGGGAAATGGCGATCAACGATGCGGTCAATGTTGCTCTGCGCGAGGAACATCCCGATCAGGGCATTCAGAAGTTGCTTGAGAAGATCGGAGAGGACTTCCGGGCAGACAGAACCTATATTTTCGAGGACGAGGGGTATCGTGTGACCAGCAATACCTATGAATGGTGTAAGGATGGCGTGGAAGCGCAGATCGACTTCCTGCAACATGTTCCCGCCCATTATTCGGAGAGCTTCTATCGGAACATCGACAAGAATCTGCCGATGATCATTCCCGATGTGGAAGCATTGAAAACATCCGACAGAAAATTATATGAGATTCTGCATCGACAGGGCATTCGGAGTCTGATCGCAGTGCTGCTGAAAAACGGCAATCGGGAGATCGGCTACTTTGGCGTCGACAATCCCGTGGTCGGAGAATTGAAGGCAATCGGGTTGATGTTGGAAACCTTGTCGCAGTTCGTCACTTTTATGCTGCGCGACAGGGATAATGTTCGCAAAATGGACATGGCAGGTTACAGGGATCCCCTGACTGGCGTCATGAACCGCAGAGCGCTGCGCACAGAACTGGAAGGAATGGATGCGGAAACGGAATTTGTGGTGATTTACGGTGATGTGAACGGCTTAAAACAGTTGAACGATACGCAGGGACATGAAAAAGGCGATGAACTCATCAAGTCCACTGCGGAAGTGATGAGTTCGGCGGTTGGGGAGGAAAATGTATACAGAATCGGCGGAGATGAATTCCTTCTCGTGACGAAACTGAATGAAAACGATGTTGCGGGCGATCACCTTCTGAAGCAACTCAGAGAGAGTTTTGAGCAGAAGAATATCAGCGTGGCGCTCGGCTGCGTTCGAAAGAGCGGAGGAAACATCAATGTGGACGAACTTCTGCAAGAGGCGGATCGCAGGATGTACCTCAATAAGCAGTTTATGTACCAAAACGGCGAAGAATATAACTTCTGATTCCAATCAGTATTCCGACCGGTTTTAAATGACAGCGCGCAGTGTGGCCTCGGCACGCAGTTCTTCGGGTTCTGCATAGACGCTGATGCCCAAGGCTCCGGGACCTGCATGACAGCAGACGTTCAGACCGAGCGGATCGATACGGATTTCCCTGCAGATACGGTCCGGAAATTCAGCTTCCAGTTGCCTGGCAAAAATTTTCGCTTCTTCCGGGTTGTCGGAGTATAGTACGGAAATATGGCAGTAACGGCATTCGGGATCCCGAAACTTCTCATACAGATCTTTACGTAACGCACAGATCAGCGCCTCCCTGCTCTGGCGGTCGGTACGCGCAACACTGTATTTATCCAGTTTCCCGCCGTCTGTCAGCTGCAGGATCGGACGCAGTTTCAACAGCGTTCCGAAAGCGGCAACGGCAGAGGTGATCCGTCCCCCTTTTTTTAAATGTTTCAGAGTGGCAACGATGGCATATAAAGAGCAATTTCCGGCTTCCCGTTCCAGAACGGATCGGATTTTAGCGCCGCTATAGCCCAGATCGGAGAGCCGCAGGGCATCCATGACGCAGAGACGCTGCAAAACGGCTGCTTTGTGTACATCACACACAAACACACGTCCTTCATATTCTTCCTCTTTCGCAAGCATGAATGCGGTCTGATAGGAACCGGAGAGGCCGGAGGAAAAGGGAAGATAGACGATTTCATCGTGCGATTCCAACAGTGTATCCCACAATTCGATCAGATCGGTGAGAACGGGCTGAGAGGTGGAAAGATCGGCATCCGCTTCCATGATCCGGAAGAAGTCTTCGCGGCTCATGGTGCTGCGAGCGTGATGATTTGCACATAAATCAAGTCCTTCATAGTATTCGGTCCCGTTTGCGGTGAACGGCATACAGATGGCGGAAATGCCCAGTTGCTTCGCTTCTGCCTGCGTAATGCCGCTGCCTGTATCGGTTGCAATTGCGATTCTTCTCATATTGCTCCTTTCCGAATCAGACACAAGATGGAAAATAGACAGTTGTCTGATTTCTTGTTATAATATAAGCGTTATCGCATGTAAAATCGAGGAACAATCCGAGACAATTGTCTGAAATAAGACAGAAACGTCAAAATGTCGGATTAGATACAGGAGGAAGATTGTGGTTGAGACGACAGGAGAGAGGATCGCGCTGTTTCGGGAGAAGACACCCAAGAGCAAACGCAGGATCGCGGAGACGTTTCTGAAAATGCGAAAGGGTATGGCGCTGGAGAATATTTCCGTCGTTGCGCTGTGCAGGGCGGCAGATGTGAACAAGTCGACGTTTTATCATTATTTTCACGACATCTATGATCTGTCGGAGCAGCTGCAGTTTGAGGTGATTTCCAGGATCGTTTCCGGCTTTGAGCATGTGGAGCATATCATCACGGAACCGGGGGAGTTCGCGCGGAAAGTGCTGACGGATTGCAGACCCGATTCAGAACTCATCAATATTCTGTTCGGCGGGAATCAGATCGGGAAGTTTCCGATGAAAATGGAAGAGGCGCTGCGGGAACTCATCGCGCAGGTGATCCCCGATCAGAAAGAGGATATGAGCGTGAATCTGCACCTGACCTATCAGATTTACGGCGCTTATTACGCGTTTATGAATCATCCGCAGTATGACCGCGAAGAGAAGATTTCCTATATTGCGAAATTGACCGACCGCGTGCAGCTGCATTGAACGATCCCGCTGTTGCACCGCCCCCGAATATGATATAATGAGCGTTAGCGAGCAGGAGAAAACGAAGTTTACTCATTGCGAGCGGCGAATGACAGTTAAGAACGAAGTTCGTAACATAATGAGCGTTAGCGAGCAGGAGAAAACGAAGTTTACTCATTGCGAGCGGCGAATGACAGTTAAGAACGAAGTTCGTAACATAATGAGCGTTAGCGAGCAGGAGAAAACGAAGTATGGCGGAATTGATGTTGAACGGATACCTCTTTCAGAATGAAGAGGATGTGGATATTGCAAGAGAAGAATTGAATAAGATGCAGTATATTTCCGAGAAGTTGACGGACGAACCGGAAGCGGTTCTGCAGGTTTATACAAAGATGCTGGAGAGCAGGATTTTCGTGACGCCGATCGGGATGGAGTATTTGCGGCAAATGCAGTCCTATCTTTTGAAGAGTCCGGAGATTGCCGATGAGCGAATTCAGGACATTCCGGTACTGATCGCATATAAGGAAGCGCTGACCCCGAAGAAGGAAGCGCCCGAACCCAAGTCCGAACCCAAGGGAAGGACGATTCCGGAAGAAGTGGATGAGGGAGAATTCAAGCGGTTCAAACGGAAGTATCAATTTGCGCTCACTGCGATTTTGGTGCTTGCCGCGATGATCGTTGCGATGTTTGTAATTTCTCTGAATTCCAATGCGCCTACCATTTTGAATTACAGAACGGTAATTGAGAACGAATACTCCGATTGGGCGCAGCAGTTGTCGGAGAAAGAGGCGGAACTTCGAGAACGGGAAAATGCCTTGCAGAATCCTTGATTAAAATTAGCGCCGATGCACAGAAAACAGGTTTCAAGTTTACATAATTTTAAACATGAATATCGGTTTTCAACGCATTGAATTGGTTTACATAAGGTGAAGTCATGAACAAACAAAACATTCTGGTGGTGGATGATGAAGAAAGAATCCGAAAGTTAATTCGGGATTTCCTTGTGCGGAGGGGTTTCGAAGTATTTGAAGCGCAGAACGGGAAGGAAGCCGTGGATCTGTTCTTTGCGCGGAACGACATTCATCTGGTGATCCTGGACGTCATGATGCCCGTGATGGACGGCTGGCAGGTGTGCAGAGAACTGCGGGATTATTCGCAGGTTCCGATTATGTTGCTGACGGCGAAGAGCGATGAACGGGATGAACTGATGGGTTTTGAACTGGGCGTGGATGAATATATATCCAAGCCGTTCAGTCCGAAGGTACTTGTTGCCAGAGTGGAAGCGCTTCTAAGACGCGCAGGCGGGGGCGCGGGCGTCGAAGAGAAACTGACGATCGGCGGGATCGTTCTGGACAAGACTGCTCATGTGGTGGAGATTGACGGCGTACCGGTTGATTTGAGTTTCAAGGAATTCGAACTGCTCAGTTATTTCATGGAGAACCGTTCGGTCGCTTTGTCCAGAGAGAAAATATTGAATCATGTCTGGAATTATGATTATTTCGGAGACGCCAGGACGATTGACACGCACGTAAAGAAGTTGCGCAGCAAAATGGGTGAAAAGGGCGATTATATCAAGACCATCTGGGGGATGGGCTATAAGTTCGAAGCCTGAATTCCCTATGTCGGGTTTTTGTGCAGGAACAGTGATACGGGAACAGTCAGGCAGGAAAATGAAGCAGATGGAACAGAAAATAAACAGAAGTCCGGATCTTAACCGGATCAGAGAAGAGACGAAAACAGCAATCGAAGAAATCATTGCGGCAGGAAAACTACAGACGGGAGAAATTTTCGTGCTGGGCTGTTCTTCGAGCGAGGTGCTCGGAGAAACGATCGGAAGCTGCACGAATACAGAGGTTGCAGGCGCGATTTATCAGGCGGCAACGGAAGTGCTCGCACCAAAGGGCGTCTATCTTGCGGCGCAGTGCTGCGAGCATCTGAACAGGGCGCTTGTCGTGACGCGTGAATGCGCGAAACGCTACAGACTGGAGATCGTTAATGCGATCCCGCAGCCGGAACACGCGGGCGGCGCACTGGCAACGGTTGCCTATCGGGAGCTGGAAGACGCCGTTGTCGTCGAAGATCTGCGGGCAAGCGCTTCCGCGGGGATCGACATCGGCGGCACGTTGATCGGCATGCATCTGCAACCGGTTGCGGTTCCACTCAGGATCTCCGTTTCCCGAATCGGCGCGGCTCATGTTATCTGCGCCAGACGCAGGGCAAAATACATCGGCGGCGCACGTACGGTTTATGATGACGCCCTCACGTAGATCTGCTGCGACAGGGCTGTTTTGACATTCCATGTCGGATGGGATACAATACAATTCGATCGGACGAGCCTGCGGTACAGACTGTCCGGACTATGATCAGCGGTCTGCGGTACAGATCGGCTGCAAAACAAAGGAGTTAACCATGGAAAGAGAAGAGTATCTGAAGTATTATCGTCATTCTCTCTCGCACATTCTTGCGAAAGCGGTGATTGAAATTTTCGGGAAAGATGTGCAGTATGCCATCGGACCGCAGATCGAGGACGGGTTCTATTATGACTTCTGTCTGCCGCGGACAGTTTCCACGGAGGATTTTAAAACCATTGAGGACAAGATGCGTGAGATCATTAAGCGCAGAGAAGACTGGGTTCGGAAAGAGGTCAGCCGCGACGAGGCACTGTCTCTGTTTCGGGACCAGAAATATAAGACGGAACTGATCCGCGATATGCCTGAGGGCGAGACGATTACGATATATTATACCGGCGAGGACTTCGTGGATCTCTGCCGCGGTCCTCATGTTGCGAATTCGCAGGAGCTTATGAACGCCGCGTTCCAGGTGAAGTCGGCGTCCGGCGCGTTCTGGAGAGGCGACGCCCAGAACGATCAGTTACAGAGAATTTATTGCTTTGCGTTTCCGAACAAGCAGGCGTTGAAGGCGCACCTTGACTTCCTCAAGGAAGCGATGGAGCGTGACCACAAGAAACTGGGTCCCGAAATGGAGCTGTTCCTTTTCCACGAGACCGCACCCGGCATGCCCTATTGGCTGCCGCGCGGCTGGAACGTTTTCAATGCGCTGCTCGATTACTGGCGCAGAGAGCATGCGCTGCACGGCTATCAGGAGATATCCGGTCCCGTCATGAGCGAGAAGTCGCTCTGGATCACCAGCGGACATTGGGATCACTACCAGGAGGGTATGTTTATCGTTCCGGAGGATGAGAACAACACCTATGCAATCAAGCCGATGAACTGCCCGAACGCGATCAATGTTTACAGAAGCAGACAGCGCAGTTATCGTGAACTGCCGCTTCGTTACGCGCAGACCGACGTTATCCACAGAAAGGAGAAGTCCGGCGCGCTGAACGGTTTGTTCCGCGTGCAGGAATTCCATCAGGACGACGACCATACCTTCGTAACCGATGAACAGATTGAGTCGGAAATCGGCGATATCATGGATATTGCAAAGAAAATTTACGCGACCTTCGGTCTGAGTTATTCGGCGGAACTGTCCACCAGACCCGACGACTATATGGGCGAAATCGAACTCTGGAACAATGCGGAGGCTTCCCTGAAGAAGATTCTTAACCATAAACTCGGCGAGGGGAATTACGAGGTCAACGAGGGTGACGGCGCTTTTTACGGTCCGAAGATCGATCTGAAAATGAAGGATTGTCTGGGCAGAGAGTGGCAGATGGGCACGATCCAGTTGGATTTCCAGCTTCCGTTGAATTTCGATCTGAAATATGTTGCGGCGGACGGCACCATGAAGAGACCGGTTCTGATTCACAGAGCGATCTTCGGCTCTATGGAGCGTTTCATCGGAATCCTGATCGAGAACTTTAAGGGACATTTCCCCTTCTGGCTCTCTCCGGTGCAGGTCGGCATCGTGCCGATTCGCATCGAGCATAACGAGTATGCGAAGAAGGTGGCGGATCTGCTCTATGACCACCGGATCCGTTACGAATGCGATTATTCCGATGAGAATATGAAGGTGAAAATCAAGCAGTGCAAGTCTCTGCGCGACCCGTATGTGATTGTCCTGGGCGATAAGGAAGCGGCGGAGAATACCGTGTCGATCAATATTCGCGGTACGCAGAAGCAGTTGCAGAACGTACCTCTTGACGTCTTCCTTGCCATGTGCGACCGGATGAATCGGGAGTATTCTCTGGAGCTTATGACGGAAATTCCGGAATGAGATGACTACCCGGAAACATTCGATCAAAACTCAATATATGCTGGTGCTGTCCGGCATGATGGCGCTGACGGTCGTCGTGTTGTGGCTGAGCAACTCACTGCTGTTGGGTGATTTTTACATTAAAGATAAGAAAGAAGCGATCATTCGCGCCTATGACCAGATCAATGCCGAGGCGACGAAGGGTGAGATCCGATCGGAGGAGTTCTCCGTGACCTTCCACCAGATCGCATCCAGAGATAATCTGGAAATGCTTGTTCTGGATTCCGACAAAAACGTTGTTCTCACAACGGGGCATGACGATGCGCTCATGGCGGATCGGCTGATGGGATATTTCTTCCGCGGGATCGATGAGAGTGCCGTGATCTATGAGAGAGACGGGCTGTATGTGCAGCGCAGTTACGATGATGTGTTGAAGATGGAATTCATCGAACTGTGGGGCTTGCTCGGCAATCACAACATGATCGTGATGCGCTCTCCCGTTGAGTCGATTCGGGACAGCGTGCGGATCGCGAATCGGCTGCTTGCGTTTGTCGGTATCAGCGTGCTGATGCTGGGACTGGCGCTGGCGGCGCTTCTGCTCGGGAAGATTACGCGTCCGATCAAGACGCTGGCTGAGATTTCGGAGCGCATGGCAAGGCTTGATTTCAACGCGAAGTACGACGATAAGGGGCGCAGGAACGAGATCGACGTGCTGGGGCTGTCCATGAACAAAATGTCCGACAAGCTCGAATCGACCATTCTGGCGCTGAAAAAAGCCAACAATGAACTTGAGGTCGATTTGGCGCGCAAGACGGAGATTGACGAGATGCGTAAGGAATTCCTCTCCAACGTGTCTCATGAATTGAAGACGCCGATCGCATTGATCCAGGGCTATGCGGAGGGCTTGAAAGACTGCGTCAACGAGGATGCGGAGAGCCGTGATTATTATTGCGATGTGATTATCGACGAGGCTGCCAAGATGAATACGATGGTACGGCAGCTCCTGGAACTCAATAAGTTGGAGAACAGTGCGGCGCTGACCAGTTTCGAGCGCTTTGATCTGACGGAACTGGTTCACAGTTGCATCCAGTCGGTCGATATCTTACTCAAACAGAACGATATCAAACTTCATTTTGCGGCGGAAGATCATGCGTTTGTCTGGTCGGACGCCTATAAGATCGAGCAGGTGGTGAACAATTATCTCTCGAATGCGATTCATCATGCGGACGGGAAGAAGGAGATCGAGGTTTCGATTGAACCGCGGGGGGATGTGATCCGCTTTCAGGTGTTCAATACCGGTGAACCGATTCCCGATGTGGAACTTTCCAATATTTGGGTGAAGTTCTACAAGACGGATAAGGCACGGACGAGAACCGACGGGGGAACCGGTATCGGCCTCTCGATTGTGAAAGCGGTTGCGGAATCGCTCAATCGGGCGTACGGCGTCGTCAATTATGATAACGGCGTTGCATTCTGGTTCGATATCGAGCGGGATACCGGAAGGGAAAGTGATTGAGATGAAATGGAAAGGACAGATTCGCAGGGCCGTTGCGGTTCTTACGGCAGTGAATGTCATGTTGACTTTTGTCGGCTGCGGAATGTTTGCGCAATTGGATCTGACGAATGAGGATTCTTCTCTGATTGCGGAATACGCGGCGGGCTTGCTTCGCAAATATGACCGAAACCACGGGAAGTTGTGGAGCCCGGAGGAACTTGAGAAGGTTGCTGCGGCGGAAGATGCGCAGGCGCAGGAAGTTGAGGAACCGGATGAGGAGAACGCTGCGGATGATACGCTTGCAGCGGAAGAGGAATTTGCTTCCGACGGGGAAGAACCGGATATGAATGCGGAAGTGCAGGAACTCTCAGGAGACGGCGTAAATCTTCCGGCAGTCGATGAGACGGTGACGATGGCGGAAGCGATCGGAATTCAGAATATAGAAATCGATTATACGGATTATGAGGTCTGCGGCAGTTATCCGGCGAATGAAGACGGCTCCTTTGCGGTATCCATGTCCGCAAGGGACGGGCGGAAGCTTCTGGTGCTTCATTTCAATGTCAGCAATCCTACCGACGTTGCGCAGGAATGCAACATCCTGCATGCCGGTAAGTTCTATCGCCTGATGGTAAACGGAAACGTGCGGATCAACGAACAGGTGACGGTGCTTTTGAACAGTTTGAGCCAATATGAGGGCGCGCTGGCACCGGGAGAATCGATGGACGGCGTATTGATTTTCGAAGCGGAAAATGCGCTTGCCGAGAATATCTCAAGCATGGATCTGATTGTGAAAGACGATGACGGTTTAAAGACCGTGAATCTCTTTTAGTTATTTTTTAAAATCTTATCCATTTAAAATCCAAAATAACTATTGACTCTGAAGAATACGAATGCTATATTATATGAGTTGCGTCTGAAAGAACAGTTCGACGCAACTCATTTTGAACATTGAAAATTTCACAGTACAACCAACCCCGAAGATTTCGAACAAAGCAAG
>CAZNCH010000044.1:0-17868 GCA_964571555.1 uncultured Lachnospiraceae bacterium
CGACGCTCTTCCGATCTCATGGCTCGGTTCCAGAGAACCCGAAGTACACGCGGAACCGGAAGACGCCGAAATTCCTTTATCGTCCAGCAGAAGCAGCAATGACTCTCCCTCGATTCCCTCGAAGCAGAAGTTCACTGTCGCCGGCAGACGTTTTTGTGTATCATTGTTCAGTTCCGAATATGGAATTCCGTTCAGCCCTGCAATGAGACGGTCGCGCAGCGGAATCACACGCGCTGCGATCTCATCCATTGCACCGACCGCTTCCTCAAGCGCTGCGACCGCTCCCATAATAGCGGGAACATTTTCCGTTCCCGCGCGTTTTCCTCTCTCCTGCGCACCGCCCTCGATGAGATTGGTCAGCGGTACCTTCTTGTCGGCATATAGCATGCCGACGCCTTTGGGTCCATGGAACTTGTGCGCGGATACGGACAGCAGATCCACCTGATCCTTCACCGGATCCACCGGAATGCGACCGACCGCCTGTACCGCATCCGTATGGAAGAGTACGCCTTTCCTCTTACAAATCGCACCGATCTTCGCGATCGGCTGCACCGTTCCGATCTCATTGTTCGCATACATAATCGTTACCAGCGCCGTCTCATCTGTGATCGCCGCTTCCACTTCCTCCGGTACCACGATTCCATTTTCATGCACATCAAGATAGGTCACGGAATACCCTTCCCGCTCCAGTTTCTTCAATGTGTGCAGCACCGCATGATGTTCGAATGCGGTCGAAACAATATGCCGTTTTCCCTTTCTCGCCCCGAATTTCGCCGCGGAGAGGATGGCTTGATTATCCGCCTCGCTTCCGCCGGAAGTGAAGTAGATTTCTCCCGGCTCACAGTGCAGAACCCGTGCGACCCGCTCCCTTGCATCTTCCAGTGCAGCCTTCGCCTGCTGTCCGATCTCGTAGAGGGATGACGGATTCCCATACACCTCTTCCATGTACGGCAGCATGGTATCGATCGCCTTTCTGCTCATTTTAGTGGTTGCCGCATTGTCCGCATATATTTTCATAAGTCCTCCTGTTCGTTCCGGTAATCATTCCGATAAAATACCTCTTATACTCCTATTCCTTTAGTAGGTAATTTGATCATAGCACTTATTACCTATCTTTTCAATAGGTTTTATCTAAAATCCATAAAAATTTCGAAACAAAAACCGGATGGTGCGAAAACGCCATCCGGTTCCATCTCAAATATTCACTTAAATATCCTGTTCCAAAGCAGCGGACTCTTCCGATTCCTCTCCGGTCTCCTGAGGTTCGATTCCTTTTGCACGGTTGAAGATTTCCATGAATTCCTTACCTGTAATGGATTCCTTCTGTAGCAGGAAGGCTGCAAGCTCATCCATCAGCGTACGGTTCTCGGACAGAAGCAGTTTCGCCTGTTCATAAGCCGCCGAAAGCATCTTCTGAATCTCCGTATCCACATCCGCAGCCGTGCGATCGGAACAGTTCATGACCGTTCTGCCGTTTAAGTACTGATCCTCCACGGATTCAATCTGCACGAGACCGAAGCGATCCGACATCCCGTACTGTGTGATCATTGCGCGCACGGAATTCGTTGCCTGTTCGATATCGTTGGAAGCGCCGGTCGTAATGGACTCTTTGCCGAAAATCAATTCCTCCGCCGCACGTCCTGCCAGCGTAGTCACGATGCGCTCCTCCAGTTCTTTTTTGGAACGCAGGTGTTTCTCCTCATCGGGCACGTACCAGGCATAGCCGAGCGCACCCATGGTACGCGGCACGATCGTAATTTTTTGAATCGGATCGGTATTCTTTTGCAGGGCGGAAGCCAGTGCGTGTCCGATTTCGTGGTAGGACACGATCTTCTTTTCTTCCTTGCTCATGACACGGTCCTTTTTCTCTTTGCCCATCATAACGACTTCGATGGATTCAATCAGATCTTTCTGGTTCACCGCTTCTCTCCCGTTCTTGACGGCGTTGATCGCAGCCTCATTCACCATATTGGCAAGATCCGAACCGACCGCGCCGGAAGTTGCAAGCGCAACCTCGTTGAAATCGACCGTATCATCCATTAACACATCCTTGGAATGCACCTTTAAGGTTTCCAATCTGCCCTTCAGATCCGGCTTGTCCACAATGATTCTGCGATCGAAACGTCCCGGACGCAGCAGCGCCTTATCCAGAATCTCCGGTCGGTTCGTCGCTGCAAGAATCAGAATTCCTTTCGAGGTATCGAAACCGTCCATTTCGGCAAGTAACTGGTTCAACGTCTGCTCCCGCTCGTCGTTTCCACCGCCGTATCTGCTGTCACGGCTCTTGCCGATGGCATCGATCTCATCGATGAAGACAATACAGGGCGCATTCTTCTGCGCATCCTTGAAGAGATCTCTGACCCTGGATGCGCCGACACCGACATACATTTCAACGAAATCGGAGCCTGCCAGCGAGAAGAACGGAACATGCGCTTCTCCGGCAACCGCCTTTGCCAGCAAGGTCTTACCTGTTCCGGGAGGGCCGACCAACAGCGCACCCTTGGGAAGCTTGGCGCCGATCTTGACGTATTTTCCGGGATTATGCAGGAAATCCACAACTTCCTGTAAAGATTCCTTGGCTTCATCCTGCCCGGCAACGTCCTTAAACGTGACGCCGGTTTCTTTCTGAATATAGACCTTCGCGGTGCTTTTCCCGACTCCCATCATTCCGCCGCCTTTGGAGACACGACGCATCACGAAGCCGAGCAGCACCCATACCAGCACGATCGGAAGCACATAACTTAAAATGACCGAAATGATCATGTCGGATGCGTTGCTCTCCTGCTGCTCAAACCGCACGCCTGCCTGCAGGAGACGCTCGGTCAGCCCCGGATCGTCGACAGGCACCGTATAATATAACTGCGTCAGATAGGGATTCGGCTGCGCCTTCGGCGTGATTTTAATTTCGTCCGTACTGATGAGCACGCTCTCGATCTTGCCAGAATCGACCATATCCAGAAACTCATTATAGGACAACTTCTGGTTCGCTGCACTTGACAGAAAGCTTCGCACATAAGACAGTACGAGCAGCACCACAACAGCGGCAATCAAAAGGATGAATAAAGTCTGCTTATTCCCCGGTTGGTTTCCTTTGTTGTTTTTGTCTGAATTATTATCCATAATCATTCACTCTTATCTTTCTTCTGTATCCGGTGTATCTTCTGATTTACTTTCTAATTATATGAATTGTTTGTTTATAAATCAATAATCTATTTCTTAATAAAATCTAAATTACTGAATAATTTTACAACCGATTGGTTGCAAATTGGCACCCGTATCTTCCTCACATGATAACATTTTATCAGAGGTGAGAACATAATGAAATGGGAACGTATCAAAGGACTGCGAATTGATATGGACCTGACGCAAAAAGAGTTGGGAGAAATCCTGCACTGTCATCGGGAGGTCTATCGCCGATACGAGTCCGGAGAACGGGAACTTCCGCTCCAGCATGCAGTCATTCTTGCGGATTTTTATCATATTTCTCTGGACTATCTCATCGGAAGATCAGACGTGAAATCGCCCCTTCTGTCTGAAACCTACTTGCCGGTTCTTCCTAAGACGCACGAAGATCTTTCTTCCGATCATCGTAAGAAAAACGATTCCGCTTAGGCTGTATCGGTCTGATATTTCCTTTTCTCTTGATCTATTCTATAATGGATACATGATTTTTAATTCCTATTCCTTTATCTTAATATTTCTGCCGCTCTGTGTTGGCGGCTTCTATCTTCTGAAGCGAGCGGGAAACCCCATCCTGCTTAAGTTATACCTGCTGGCGGCGTCGTTTTTTTTCTATGGTTGGCACAACTACACTGCACTTGCGATCCTGATTGCAAGCATTGTATGCAATTATCTCTTCTCTTCCGGCATCCGCTTTTTCTGTTTGCGGTCAAAGCCGCGCAGTGCCGGACTGCTTCTGACAGCGGGCGTCGGACTCGATCTGGCGCTGCTTGCCTACTGCAAATACCTTCTGTTTTTTGAAGAGATCAGCAACGCACTGTTTTCCACACACTTTGTTCCGACGAAATTGCTGCTGCCGTTGGGAATCAGTTTCTATACCTTTTCGGAAATCGCATACCTGGTTGATACCGCACGCAAGCCCGAACAGGTTCACAGCCTGCTCGACTATGCATTGTTTGTCAGTTTCTTCCCGAAGGTAACGGTCGGACCGATCGCACTTTCATCGGAAATGATACCGTTCATGAACGATCGCTTGCTTGTACCCGCCGATTACCGTGCGCTTTCGGGCGGCATGATCGGTCTTTCGTTCGGTCTTGCAAAGAAAGTGCTGCTTGCGGATACGCTCGGAAAAATCGCCGACTACGGTTTCTCAAACGTCACGGGGCTCGGTTCCTTCGGCGCGTTGCTCGCCATGCTCTCCTATACCCTGCAAATCTACTTTGATTTCTCCGGCTACTGCGACATGGCACGCGGCGTCTGCAAACTGCTGGGCTTGGATCTTCCCGTTAACTTCGACTCCCCGTATCGTGCGCTCTCCGTTGCGGAATTCTGGAAGAAGTGGCATATCACGCTGACAGGTTTCTTTCGAAACTATGTCTATATCCCGCTTGGCGGCAACCGACGCGGACGCTTCCGCACGGCGCTCCATACCATATTCGTCTTTCTTTTAAGCGGACTCTGGCATGGCGCCAGCCTCAATTTCATCCTCTGGGGCGCGCTCCACGGCGTCGGCATGCTGCTTGACAAGAGACTTTCCGCTCTTGCTGCCAGACTCCCGAATTTTCTTCGTTGGTTTGCGACCTTTCTCTTTTTGAACCTCACCTGGGTATGGTTTCGAACACCCGCACCGACGCAGGCGCTCCTTTTCTATCGGGAACTCTTTCTGGGCGGTTGGAAGATGCTCCCTGACGCCTTCTTCCTATCCGTGCTCCCTTCCGAAACCGGTTTCCTGCAATGGGCTTTGACGAAATTCACGAATCTGACGCTACCCATCTTCGGAACCGCGGTTTTGCTCCCGTTGCTTTTCTTCGCGCTGTTCCTCTCCACGCGGAAACGAAATACCGATGTGCGAATCGATGCCGAAACGCACGGTCGATCCGAACTTGCGCTGACAATCCTGCTTCTGACATGGGGGATCCTGTCTCTTTCGGAAATCAGCCGCTTCCTCTACGTGAATTTCTGATATTGCAGTCAGTGAGAAACACGGAAAAACAGCGGTCAGACAACAGTACGACAAGAACGAAGAAAGTATAACGACATGACAGACAGACAATTCTTTCAGAAATCAATTGCATATTCCACAGGTGCGCTGCTGCTGGCTGCAGCCCTCATTCTGCTGCTGGATCCGTTCGTGCATTACCATCTGCCCTTCTTCGGCTTGGAAGCCGCAGAAACGGAAGAACGCTCCGCTATGATCGGCGTGGCGGAGCATTCCTGTTACGAAACCGCGCTGATCGGTTCCTCGATGAGTGAGAATTTCAAAGCATCCTCGTTCAATGATCCGGCATTTGGCACGTCAACCGTCAAGCTTTGTATGCAGGGCGGGCATTTTGCGGATTATGATGTGCTGCTTACCGAAGTCTGCTCCCATCCCGAAGTAAAGAATATCATCTTCTCGCTCGACAACTATCTGCTGACCAACAATCCGGACGAGTATCCGCTGACGATTCCGTCCTATCTTTCGAACAAGGAGAGGATCGACGACGCCTATTATGTGCTGAACAAGTCCGTACTGCTGGAATATCTTCCGAAATTTCTTCTGAACAACGCGATCAGCAGCGAGGACGAAGCATATTTCTGGGCAAACGATGTTGTGTTCTCAGAAGAGGAAGCGCTTTCTTCCTATCTGCCGACGAGAATTACAGCCCCCTCGGAAGAACTGCCGTTTGATACCTTCTTCGAGTTCTCCGACCGCTTCATGGCTTCCATGACGCCTTATTTGCAAGCGCATCCCGAGATCACTTTCTACTTTTATGTCTCTCCCTACAGCATGCTGTTCTGGGATGACTGCGTCAGACGCGGCACGCTGACCGCTCAGATCTGTACGCTCGAACGCGTCATGAAGGAACTGCTGACATACGAAAATGTGCGAATCTTTTACTTCCAGGACGAAACCGAAATCACCTGCAATTTAAATCTCTATAAAGATTATTCCCACTTTGCCCCGTCTGTGAATGAATATATGATTGCCTGCATGAAAACCGGACAAAAAGAAGTGTTGCAGGATACCTACTACGACACTTTGCTTGCAATGTATGATTTGGCTGTCGATTATGATTATGACGCCCTCCTGAAACGCTGAATCCGTTACCAGAGTCTTTCCGGATAGACGCCTTTCTTTCTCAGACCGCGAATGCTCTCGCACACCCTGGGCTTATCTTCCTGATAAGTCACGCCGAACCACTGATCCAAACAGCGCAGCACCTGCACTTGTGCGCGTCCGTCCTTTAACAGCCGATCCACAACAGAAGGCAGATAGCATTCCGCCTTCAACGGGTTCCGCGGCAGTTCCTCCTGAAAGAACCGCTCGAATTCCTGTTTTGCTTCCGCCAGAAAACTCTGCGTAAAACCCCACAGATTCATGGAAACGACGCTGTCTCCGGAAATTTCCGTATAATGCACGTCATCTTCCGTATAGGCTGCGCCCGTCTGTGTCCGAACGATTTTGGTGCGTTCCACGATGTCCGTCAAATTGCCGTCCGCATCCGTTTCGCAGATACCGCGGGAAACCGACCCGTTTTCGGTCAACGTATTCTTCAGCAGATAACCGACCATGGAATAACGGTAGTTCTCATCGTCAAAACGCGTCGTCAATGCATCATAGAGCATTTGAAACGCCTCTCTGCCGTAAAAATCATCCGCATTGATAACCGCAAAAGGCCCGTCGATTTCATTTGCCGCGCTTAGAACCGCATGGGCGGTGCCAAACGGCTTCACTCGTCCCGCCGGAACGCTGCAGCCTGCGGGAACATTCGTCAACTCCTGATAAACATAGACAATTCGGGCTCTGTTTCCGATCCGATCGGAAATGCAGGATCTGAACTCCGCTTCGTTTTCTTTCTTGATAATGAAAATCACCTTTTGAAAGCCTGCGCGCAGCGCGTCATAAATGCTGAAATCTATGATTTTGTTGCCGTATTCATCCACGGGGTCAATCTGCTTGAGTCCGCCGTAACGGCTGCCCATTCCGGCAGCCATGATGAGAAGAACGGGTTGCTTCATTTTCTGTTTCCTCGATTTCTAATAGGTTGTCTTGAAGATCTTCATCGGTTCGCAGGTCAGATCCACGCCGAGCTTCTTGAAACTCTTGATGTCCACCTCAGACAGCATCACAGAGGTATGTACCTGACAGCCGCGCAGTTTCGGCAACTGTTCCATCGCAATCCTTGCATTTTCATCCGTTAACGCCGCAAGAGAAAGCGCAATCAGAACCTCATCCGTATGCAGTCTCGGATTCTGCCCGCCAAGGTATTTCACCTTCAATTTCTGAATCGGTTCAATCGCTGCGGGGGAGATCAAATGCGCATCATCATCCAGCTTTCCCAGATACTTTACCGCATTCAGAATCAACGCGGCGGACGCGCCGAGCAGTTCTGTTGTCTTCGATGTTATGATTGTACCGTCCGAAAGTTCGATTGCCGCGCATGGCACGCCCAGCGCTTCGGCGCGGCGGTTGGCTGCGATCGTCACATGTCTGTCGTCTGTCGTAATTTTCGCCTGTTTCATGATCAATTCGATCTTGTAGGCTTCATTTTCCGTTGCCTGTTCCTTCACCACACGGTTCAGAATCGTATAATAGCGGCGGATGATCTCCGCACGGCTCGCTTCGCAGCAGGCTTCATCATCAATAATACAGTTGCCTGCCATATTGACGCCCATATCTGTCGGGGATTTATAAGGATTCTCTCCGTAGATGCGTTCAAAGATCGCATTCAGCACCGGAAAGATTTCGACGTCTCTGTTATAGTTGACCGTCGTCACGCCGTATGCTTCCAAATGGAACGGATCCAGCATGTTGATATCGTTCAGATCCGCCGTGGCGGCTTCATAAGCAAGATTGATGGGATGTTTCAGCGGAATGTTCCAGATCGGGAAGGTCTCGAACTTGGCATAGCCGGCCTTGGTTCCGCGTTTATTGTCATGATAGAGTTGAGACAGGCAGGTTGCCATTTTGCCGCTTCCCGGTCCCGGCGCGGTAACAACCACAAGCGGTCTGCTGGTTTCGATATAATCATTACGACCGAAGCCTTCTTCGCTGACAATCAGCGGGATGTTATTGGGATATCCTTCGATCGCGTAATGCAGATAGACCTTCACGCCGCGCTTCTCAAGACCCTGCTTAAACAGTTCTGCGGAAGACTGACCGGCATAATGCGTCATGACGACGCTGCCGACATAGAGACCGCGCTTTGAAAATTCGCCCATCAAACGTCTGACGTCTACGCCGTAGGTGATTCCCAGATCGCCCCGAATCTTGTTCTTCTCGATATCCGCCGCATTGACGACAATCACAAGTTCCGCCTGATCCTTTAACTGCAGCAGCATCTTCAATTTCGAATCCGGCTCGAACCCCGGCAGAACTCTGGATGCATGGTAATCATCAAACAGTTTTCCGCCGAATTCCAGGTACAACTTGTCGCCGAACTTCGAAATCCGTTCCCGAATATGTTCGGACTGCGTTTTAAGATACATTTCGTTGTCAAATCCGCGTCTCATCTTTTCTCCCTTCCCCATGGGCATATCTTAACCACACGAACGAAATTATATCATTTTTCTGCCGAATTTCCAAGTGCCAACACGAAAACGATCCCGCGGCGAATGCCGCGGGATCGCAAAATATCGGATTAGTCCAAACGATTGACTTCTCTTTTTACATAGGTTGTATGCAGGAGATGATGTGCCTTCTCCGAACCCGGCTGACCGAGGTACTCCTCGTACAGTTTCTTGATTGACGGGTTCTCATGCGACTTCCGGATTCCGTTGCCGGCGTCCAGATCATACAGAACCTTGGCTCTGATGCCGCGAACATCCGTGGTATTACGAACGTAACCCGGAACCTGCGGCTGACCGCCGCCGTTGACGCAACCGCCGAGACAGCCCATAATCTCGATGAACTGGTAATCCGCCTCGCCGCGCTGCACCTTATCCAGCAGTGCTCTGGCATTGCCAAGACCGCTTGCTACAGCGACCTTCACATCCAGTCCGCCAACCTGATAGGATGCTTCCTTGATTCCTTCGGTACCGCGAACAGCCGTGAAGTCAAGTTTCTCAAGGGTTTCCCCTGTCAGACGTTCTACTGCGGTACGAAGCGCCGCTTCCATCACGCCGCCGGTTGCACCGAAGATCACAGCAGCACCGGTGCTCTCGCCGAGCGGATCGTCGAACTTCTCTTCCGGCAGTTCGTTGAACCGGATTCCGACCTTCTTGATCATTCTTGCCAGTTCTCTGGTCGTTAATGCAATATCCACATCCGGAACACCCGCGCCGTTTTCATCGTCACGTCCGATCTCAAACTTCTTGGCGGTACAGGGCATCACGGATACGACAACCAGTTTCTCCTTGTCAATGCCCATCTTCTCGGCATAGTAGGACTTGGCAATCGCGCCGAACATCTGCTGGGGCGATTTACAACTGGAGAGGTTATCGATCATATCGGGATAATAATGCTCGCAGTATTTTACCCATCCCGGTGAGCAGGAGGTAATCAGAGGAAGCTTCCCGCCGTGATTAATGCGCTCAATCAACTCGTTCGCTTCTTCCATAATGGTTAAGTCTGCGCCGAAATTGGTATCGAATACCTTGTCGAAGCCCAGACGGCGAAGCGCCGCAACCATTCTGCCCTCTCCGTCGGTTCCGATCGGGTTGCCGAATTCTTCCGCAATTGCCGCTCTGACTGCCGGAGCGGTCTGTACGATTACATACTTCTCCGGATCTGCGATTGCAGCAAATACTTCTGCCGTGAAATCTTTCTCATAGAGAGCGGCTGTCGGACAGACTGCGATACACTGACCGCAGTTGACGCAACTGGTATCCGCAAGATCCAGTTCGAACACGGAGCCGATGCTGGTTGCGAAACCGCGGTGGTTGGCGCCGATTACGCCGATTTCCTGCGTCTTCTCACAGACTGCAACACAACGACGGCAGAGAATACACTTGTTGTTATCTCTCACCATGTGTGCAGCGGAAGTATCGATCTCATGCTGCGTTCTCTCGCCCTTGTACTTATCCTCATCTTCGATGCCGTAATCCTTGCTCAGTTTCTGAAGTTCGCAGTCTCCGGATCTGACGCAGGACAGACACTTCTTCTCATGATTGGAAAGCAGCAGTTCCAGGGTCTTCTTTCTGCTGTCAATTACCTTCGGGGTATTGGTAAACACTTCCATCCCCTCGGTGATAGGGTAAACACAGGCAGTCACCAGTGTTCTTGCACCCTTTACTTCTACGACGCACATTCTGCACGCGCCGATTTCGTTGATCTCTTTTAAGAAACATAATGTAGGAATCTCAATCTGAGCCAGTCTGGCAGCTTCTAAAATTGTAGAGCCTTCCGGAGCAGATACTTCTACATTATTGATTTTTAAAGTAATATCTCCCATTACGGTCTCCTCCTATTATTTCTTGGTAATTGCGCCAAACTTACAATGATCCATACACTGTCCGCACTTGATACACTTCTCGATGTCGATGACATGAGGATTGCGAACTTCGCCCTTGATCGCATCCGCAGGACAGTTCCTTGCGCAAAGCGTACAGCCCTTGCATGCGATAGGATCAATGTAATAGTTGATCAGCGACTTACATACGCCCGCAGGACACTTCTTATCTCTGATATGCGCAATATATTCGTCTTTGAAGTATCTGAGCGTGGAGAGAACCGGATTCGGCGCTGTCTGTCCGAGACCGCAGAGCGCGTTCTCTTTGATATAGTAAGCAAGTTCTTCCAATGTATCAAGGTCTTCCATGACGCCCTTGCCTTCAGTAATTCTGTCAAGAATCTCAAGCATTCTCTTGGTACCTACACGACACGGGGTACACTTGCCGCAAGACTCGTCAACCGTAAACTGCAGGAAGAATTTGGCGATATCCACCATACAGTTGTCTTCGTCCATGACGATCAATCCGCCGGAGCCCATCATTGAGCCGATGGCAAGCAGGTTGTCATAGTCGATCGGAACATCGAAGTGCTCTGCGGGAATACAACCGCCCGAAGGACCGCCGGTCTGTGCCGCCTTAAACTTCTTGCCGTTCGGGATGCCGCCGCCGATGTCTTCAATGACGGTACGAAGCGTGGTACCCATCGGAATTTCAACAAGACCGGTATTGTTGATCTTGCCGCCGAGCGCGAATACCTTGGTTCCTTTTGACTTCTCCGTACCGACCGAGGAGAACCACTCGGGACCGTTTAAAATGATAGGCGGAATATTTGCCCATGTCTCTACGTTATTTAAAATGGTCGGCTTCTCAAAGAGACCCTTCACTGCCGGGAACGGCGGACGGGGTCTCGGTTCACCGCGGTTGCCCTCGATGGACGTCATCAGAGCGGTTTCTTCACCGCAGACGAACGCGCCTGCGCCGAGTCTCAAATCAATGTCGAAATCAAAGCCGCTTCCGAAAATGTCCTTACCGAGCAGACCGTATTCTCTTGCCTGCGCGATTGCGATTCTCAATCTCTCGATTGCGATCGGATACTCTGCACGAACATAGATGTAACCCTGATTGGAGCCGATTGCATAGCCCGCGATTGCCATTGCTTCCAGCACGACGTGGGGATCGCCTTCCAGTACGGAACGATCCATAAATGCGCCCGGGTCACCCTCATCGGAGTTACAGCAGACATATTTCTGTACGTTGCCGCGATTGTCCGATGCAAATCTCCACTTCAAGCCGGTCGGGAAGCCTGCGCCGCCACGGCCTCTTAAGCCCGAATCCAGAATCAGCTGGATCACCTCGTCGGGAGTCATTTCCGTAAGCACCTTGCCGAGAGCTTCGTAACCGTTGGTTGCGATATATTCGTCGATACTCTCGGGATTAATCACACCGCAGTTTCTTAATGCGATACGTGTCTGCTTCTTGTAGAAATTCGTATCATTCAAAGAAACTCTCTGCTCTTCGGGTGCATTCTCATCATAGATGAGACGTTCCACCGGACGACCCTTTAAGAGATGCTCGGATACAATTTCAGCGATATCTTCCGGCTGTACTTCCGAATAGAAAACAGCATCGGGATAAACTACCAGGATGGGTCCCTTTGCGCAGAGACCGTGGCAGCCTGTCTTAACAATGGCCACTTCATTTTCCAAGCCATTTTTCTTTAATTCTTCCTCTAGGTTCTGAAGGATCACCGTACTTCCGGACGAAGTACAGCCGGTACCTCCACACACCAATACGTGAGAACGATACATAATAGCCAAACCTCCAATTATAATTTGATTTTATTCAGTGTATAGTCTTCCACAACCTTGCCGCCGATGACATGCTTCTCAAGAACCTCAACAGCCTTATCTGCGGTCATCTTCACATAAGTAACCTTTTCTTCGCCGGGCTTATAAACCTCAACGATGGGCTCGTACTGGCACAGACCGATGCAGCCTGTCTGTGTCACGGATACCTGATCCAAATTACGATTTGCAACCTGATTTACCAATTCGTTCAGAATCGGTCTTGCGCCGCTTGCGATTCCGCAGGTTGCCATGCCGACAACGACACGGGTGCCGTTCTCGTTCTCGGAACGGAATCCGATCTGTCCGTGCATTTTCTCGCGAATTGCTTTTAATTCTTCTAATGATTTCATTGTTCAACCTCCAATTGATTCTCTGACAAGTATGCCCTCAAAAAGGAAGAAACCTCTCCGCTCTGAAAGCTTACGTCTCCGAGTATTTCTCTGAGTTCTCTTGTATCCAGCGTGAATTCCCTGTCATCCACGCGATATCTGTACACAAAATCCATATCCTCATTCATCACGACAAGCGAAAAGATCGTTCCTCCGATGTCGCCAAGCGGCATACAGTCGATATGGTCCGTATGGAACAGTGCCTCCACCGTAGTTCCGACATTGACTTCCGAATGGATCCGAAAGGTTCCGCCGGTCACTTCCGCACCCTGTTTCAAAAAAGGAACTCCGAGTCCGATCTTACGCGTTGTTCTTGATGTATGAAAGGGATCGATCACTTTACGAAGTTGTTCCTCGTTCATTCCGCATCCGTTGTCTCGAATGGTAAGACATAGTGTCTGATCATTCCTGCAGATGGTAACATTGATCTCTACAAGAGATGCATTGGCCTTGATGGAATTCTGTGCAATATCTAAAACGTTCAGAGAAATTTCAGGCAGCATTATCTGTACTTGTCCAATATTCCTTTCACCTGATCCGGTGTAACTTTGCCATATACGTCTTCATTTACCAGCATGACCGGAGCGAGTCCGCACGCACCGACACATCTGCAGGTATCCAGAGAAAACCTGCCGTCCGCAGTACATTCGCCATCGTTAATTCCCAGTTCCTTGCTGATCTCATCGAAGACAAGACCGGCGCCCTTTACGTAGCAGGCAGTACCGAGACAAACCGAAACGGTGTTCTCGCCCTTAGGATTCAAGTTGAACTGTGCATAGAATGTAGCAATGCCATATACCTTTTCCATCGGTACTTTCAGTTCATCAGAAATGATTTTCTGCACTTCATAGGGCAGATATCCGTAGATATCCTGCGCAGCCTGCATAATGGGCATAAGACTGCCCTGCGTGTCACGCAGTTCGTCAATCACCTTTAGAAGCTGCTGCTTTTGTTCTTCTGTTCCCTTGAAAGGAACGCTTCCCATTTTCTTCACGCTATACCTCCAAACGGATAATAAAAATACTGACAATCATTACACACACAGCAGACACTCTATGGTATAATAATCGTAACGTTTAAATTCTATCACGTTGATATCTTTTTAACAAGGGATTTTATGGAATTTTAAGGAGGTTTCAAATGAGACTCGGAGAAATACAGGATCTGCTTCACGCCAGTGTTCTCACAGGAAATTACGATCCTGACAAACTGGTCGATTCCGCATTCTGCTCCGATATGATGAGCAATGTTCTCGCATACGCATGCAACAAATCAATTCTAATCACCGGACTCTACAACGCACAGGTACTCCGAACCGCAGAAATGATGGGCATGGCTTGCGTTGTGTTCATCGGCAGACGGGATCCCGATCAGGACATCATAGACCTCGCCAATGACCTTGGCATCTGTGCGCTCCTGACACGTTCTTCCATGTTTACCGCCTGCGGTGTACTCTTCAATAACGGACTGAACGGAGGTGTGCCAAGTGAGTCAGGGAAATAGTCTCAGACTTCATTACGAAGTATCCAAGGATGATTTTACCCACGCAGGGAGCGCCAGCTCCGACGTGAAGAATAAACTGAAGAAAATGGACATCGACGCCGCGGCGGTTCGCAAGGTTGCAATCGCCATGTATGAGGGCGAGATCAATATGATCATCCACGCTTACGGCGGCACGATCGATGTAGACGTCTATGAAGACCATATCACCATGGTGCTGAAGGATGTCGGTCCCGGCATCTCCAATATTGAAGACGCAATGAAAGAGGGTTATTCCACCGCACCGGAAGATGTGATCAATTTGGGCTTCGGTGCCGGCATGGGACTTCCCAACATGAAGAAAAACACCGACGAATTTCTGATTGAGACGGAACTTGACGTCGGCACCACGGTGACCATGACCGTCTATTTCAAAGAACTCGTCTGAACATTCAGGCTATCGTTAGAAGCGGAATCAGGATGAAGGAAGACATTATGGCTGACGAACAGAAATTTTTTCATTCCGTATATCTGGACAAAGAGAAGTGTAAAGGCTGCATCAACTGCATCAAGACCTGTCCCACACAGGCGATCCGCGTGCGTGACGGCAAGGCGCATATCATCAAGGAATTCTGCATCGACTGCGGCGAGTGCATCAGGCACTGTCCGCACTTTGCCAAAGATGCGGAATTCGATCACATGGACGCCATAGAGAAATACAAATATACGGTGGTACTCCCGCCGCCTTCCTTCTATGGTCAATTCAACCACCTCGACGACGTCAACATTATCTTAACTGCGCTCACGAAGATCGGATTTGACGATGTCTTCGAAGTCGGCGCCGCCGCGGAACTGGTATCCGAGGCGACAAGGAACTTTCTGGCGGAAAATGCGAACCCCAAAATTGTCATCAGCACGGCGTGTCCGACCGTCACCAGACTGATTCGCATTCGTTTTCCGGAACTTCTTGACAACCTGCTTCCCATTCAGCCGCCGGTGGAGATTGCTGCGAGCCTTGCAAGGAAACGTGCAGCGGAGAAGACCGGACTGGCGCCGGAAGAGATCGGTATCGTCTTTATCTCTCCCTGCCCTTCCAAGGTAACCTGGGTCAAGGATCCTTTAGGCATTCAGAAGAGTAACATTGACCTTGTGCTTGCGGTGAAGGAAGTCTATCCGCTTGTGCTTTCCGCGATGAAGGACGTCCAGAATAACCCGCAGGAATATTGCCTCTCCGGTAAGATCGGCGTCGGTTGGGGTGTGACTGGCGGGGAAGCCGGCGGCATCCTTTTAGACAATTATGTTGCTGCCGACGGGATCGAAAACGTCGTCCGTGTTCTGGAAGATCTGGAAGATGATAAGTTCCAGATGGATATTCGTTTTGTGGAACTGAATTCCTGCCCCGCCGGTTGTGTCGGCGGCGTATTGAACGTTGAGAATCCCTTTGCGGCAAGTTCCAAGTTGAAACATCTGAAGAAATATTTGCCCGTGGCGCTGACGCACGGAGATGATTTTTCCGAAGAAATCGATGTATCCCTCACGGAACCGATCAAATATGAACCGGTATATGTGCTTGGAAAGAGTATGCTGGAGAGTATCGTGAACATGGTAGAGCTGGAGAAGCTGCAGCGCTTCCTGCCGGGTCTTGACTGCGGCGGCTGCGGCGCTCCCACCTGCAAAGCGCTGGCGGAGGATTACATCCGCGGCAAGGGTGACGTCCACAGTTGTACCGAACTGCTGCGTAAATATTATCTGACCGGACAGGATCCGTTCGAAGAACTGGAGAAAGAAAACAACCTATGACAGTAAGAGATTTCATCCAAACCAATCACTTTCAATTACTGAATGACGGCGGAAACGGCAATACCGAAATCACCGGCTGCTATTGCTGCGACCTGTTAAGCGTGGCAATGGGCAACGCACCCGCGGGCTGTATCTGGATCACCGTCATGAACAATGTCAACACGCTTGCCGTTGCCAGTCTCGCGGAATGCGCCTGCGTCGTTCTTGCCTGCGGCGTCCCCGCGGAACCCGCCTTTTTAGAGAAGGCAAAGGAGCAGCAGATCACGGTCATGGCAACCTCGCTTCCGATTTTTGATGCTGCGCTTACCGCGCATCAATGCCTGTAGAGGAACCTATGATTCCCGTCGCTTATGATTTGCATTTGCATTCCTGCTTATCGCCCTGCGGAGAGGATGATATGACCCCCGGCAACATCGTGGGCATGGCGTCCCTCATGGGACTGCGGGCGCTGGCGCTCACCGACCATAACTCCTGCAAGAACTGCCCCGCCTTTCTGCATTATGCCAGGGAGTACGGAATCCTCGCGCTTCCCGGCATGGAACTCACGACCGCGGAAGAAGTACACGTCCTGTGTTATTTTGAGACCTTGGACGATGCGCTTGCTTTCGATCGTTTTGTGGAAGGAACGCTCCTTCCGATCCCCAACCAGCCGGCGCTTTTCGGCAACCAGCTCCTGATCGACGAAACGGACGCTCCTTGCGGCGTCTTCGATACGCTGCTGATCAGCGCCACCTCTATTTCCTTTGACAAACTGCCGGCTCTGATCGCGCAGTACCGCGGCGTCATGGTTCCCGCACATCTGGACAAGAGTTCGACCAGTCTGCTCTCCAACCTCGGTATGATTCCCGCAGATGCGACTTTCGGCATCGCCGAGATCAAACATCCCGAACGGATCGAAGAACTGCGCTTGCAGCACCCGTACCTGAAAGATTGTCATATCCTGACCAGTTCCGATGCGCATCAGTTAGATCTCATTCAGGAACCTGTACGCTTTCTCCACGTGGACAAGGAAACGCCTGCCGGTCTCTTCGCGGCGCTGAAACGCTACGCCAGCAAGACCGCATCGCCATAGCGCCTGATCACTGTTCCGGATAGAGTTCTTCCACAACGCTCTTTGGCATTTCGAAATGCTGATAGTCCTTGCTGTTCTTCCAACTCCCGCCCCACTCGAATCCATATTCCGTAAACAGTTGGTATGCCTTATCGTTTTCATCAATCTTATAAGGAAACTCCTGCGTTCGATCCGCGTAAGGCGTGCCGCTTTCCGGCTCAATGCGAAGCGAGCCGTCTTCTTTCTTCGTAACGTAGGGGTTATACAGCGGATTGACGTCAATCGCGAGTCCCAGCCCGTGCTTGGATATACGTGTCGTTCCGGCAATCAAACGGAAATTGAAACAGGAGGAATTATTGTCTTCCATCGACCGATCATCGTCTGCATCATAATCATCAATCAGGCGGATCTTTTCGATCGGATAGTCCGCCAGATACAGTTCCCGAAAGATTTCCAGAACATCCTTTGCAATATGACGGTTCACCACCAATTCTCCCGCAAGCGTCTCTCCGTCCGCCGTTTTATGCAGAACATGCAGATAGCGCAGATCTTCGCGCGGCAGGGTGCAATCCTCTTGAAAGGACTTCCCTTCCATCCGCGCAAAGAGAGCGTCTGTAATCTCGGTAAGATAGAATTCCTGCATGGGATCCTTTTCTTCCGTTTCCGCCTGTTCCTTTCTTTCCGCCGAAAAATCGCTTCCTTCCCGCACCAAGATCACGGGCGGCTGCGCTTCTTTTGCAGACCGCTC
>CAZNCH010000045.1:0-17593 GCA_964571555.1 uncultured Lachnospiraceae bacterium
ATTTGAATCAGGGTGAGAACCAGATTTCCATCATTACGGGACCGAATATGGCGGGGAAATCCACTTATATGCGTCAGACGGCGCTGATCGTCCTGCTTGCGCAGATCGGCTGTTTTGTGCCGGCAAGCAGCGCCAATATCGGTATTGTCGACCGTATTTTTACGAGAGTCGGGGCAAGCGATGACTTGGCGAGCGGTCAGTCCACATTCATGGTGGAAATGACGGAAGTGGCGAATATTTTAAGGAATGCAACCGCTGACAGCCTGTTGATTCTGGACGAGATCGGCAGAGGGACGTCGACCTTTGACGGCTTGAGTATTGCATGGGCGGTCATCGAGTATATCGGCAATACGAAACTGCTTGGCGCCAAGACGCTGTTTGCGACGCATTACCACGAACTGACCGAACTGGAAGGTCGGATCAAAGGGTTGAACAACTACTGCATTGCGGTGAAAGAAGAAGGGGATCATATTGTTTTCTTAAGAAAAATCGTTCAGGGCGGTGCAGACAAGAGTTACGGCATTCAGGTGGCGAAACTTGCCGGTGTCCCCGATCTTGTGATCGATCGGGCGAAGGAACTGGTGACGCAGTTGAGTGACAATGATATCGCGCTTTCCATCCAGCAGATTACGTCGGAGGAGAAAAACGGAAAACAGGTGAGACCGCCGGATGAGGTTGACCTGTATCAGATGTCGCTGTTTGATACGGTGAAAGAGGATGACATCATAGAGGAGATCAAAGCGCTTGATCTCAACGAGATGACGCCGATGGAAGCAATGAACACACTTTCGCTTCTGCAGAGCAAATTAAAGAACAGGTGGTAAGATGAGTAGAATTTGTGTACTTGACGCGGGAACGATCGATCAGATCGCTGCGGGAGAGGTCGTAGAACGACCGGCGTCCGTAGTGAAGGAACTGCTGGAGAATGCAATCGATGCGGACGCCACTGCAATTACCTGTGAGATCAAAGGCGGCGGTATCGATTACATCAGGATCACGGACAACGGTTCCGGTATCCAAAAGGATGAGATCCAAACGGCATTCCTAAGACATGCAACGAGTAAGATCAGTAGCGCGGAAGATCTGCTGACCGTGCATTCTCTCGGTTTCCGCGGAGAAGCGCTTTCCAGCATCAGTGCGGTTTCAAAGGTGGAACTGATGACGAAAACAAAGGCGGAACTTTGCGGATACCGCTATGTGACAGAGGGCGGCAGAGAGATGGTTCTGGAAGCCTGCGGCATTCCGGACGGCACCACTTTCATCGTCAGAAACCTTTTTTTTAACGTGCCTGCCAGACGAAAATTCTTAAAGTCCACCGTGACGGAGTCGTCGTCGATTGCCGAACTGATGGAACATCTCATGCTTTCTCATCCGGAGATCTCATTTAAATTTATTGTAAACGGAAAGGTGAAACTACAGACGGCGGGAGATGGACAGGTAGAAAATGTAATCTATCAGTTATACGGCAGGGATGTTTTGAAATTGATGGTTCCGATTGAGATGGCAGGCGACGACTTTACTCTGCGGGGCTACGTCGGCAGACCGGAAATGACCAGAGGGAACCGTAATTATGAGATCTTTTTCGTCAATGGCAGAAACATCCGGTCTACGCTGCTGAACCGGGCGCTGGACGAAGCCTATCAGCCCTATCTGATGCTGCACCAATACCCCTATGCGATTCTATATCTCAATATCGACGCACAACTGTTGGATGTAAATGTGCATCCGACGAAAATGGAAGTGCGCTTTCTGAACGGAGAGCAGATTTATCAGGCACTGGTTGCCGCGGTGCGGGAAGGACTGAAACGCAGAGAACTGATTCCCGTTTCACAAGAGCCGGCAACGCCAACTCCCGCTGTGCCGACTGCGGATGAGATTCTTCCGGAACCCTTTGAAACCAAGGCAAGAGAACTCTTCCTTCAGAAACCGGCGCTGTCGGTTTTCGAACAGCCGATTTTCCGTGTCAATGATGCGACGGCGGAAGCGGATGCTCCTGTTTCCGTCCCGGAGAGCGGTTATGCGCAGCAGAGTTTTCTGACGGAGGAAGCAAGGGCGCGACATCAACTGATCGGTCAGCTCTTTGATACTTACTGGCTGGTGGAACACGGTGCGAAGCTCTATGTGATCGATCAGCATGCGGCGCACGAGAAGATCCGTTACGAGCACCTGTTATCGCAATATCGCAGCGGGAAACAGGATGTACAAATGATGAATCCTCCGATCATTATGAGCCTTACGCTCCGTGAGATGGAAATATTGGAAACCTACAACGATATTTTTCGTGCCGCCGGTTTCGAAATCGAGTCTTTCGGCGGCAGTGAATACGCTCTGTACGGGGTGCCGACGGAACTTTACGGTCTGAAGGAGGCGGATTATTTCGTGGAACTGCTGGATACGCTGTCCGACTCCGCCGGAAAGGCGGACAGCGAGCGCGTGCTTGCGCATCTGGCAAGCGTTTCCTGTAAGGGAGCCGTGAAAGCGGGGATGAAACTCTCGGACGCCGAAGCGAATGAAATGATCGATGCGCTGCTCCGACTGGAGAATCCGTTTCATTGTCCGCACGGCAGACCGATCATCGTTTCCATGACCAAAACGGAATTGGAGAAGAAATTTAAGAGGATCGTCTGATGGAGAAACGAAAACTTGTCATTCTGACGGGACCGACTGCCGTCGGGAAAACGGCGTTGTCCATCGCACTTGCCAAGGCAATCAATGCGGAAATCATCTCTGCGGATTCCATGCAGGTCTATTGCGATCTGGATATCGGTTCCGCCAAAATCACACCCGAAGAAATGGGCGGAATCAGGCATCATCTGGTGGATTGTCTGGATCCATTTGAAGCATTCAATGTTTATCGGTTCAAAAAGATGGCGAAGGACGCCATGGAAACCATTTATGCGCAGGATAAAATTCCGCTGATCGTTGGCGGTACGGGGTTCTATATTCAGGCGTTGCTCTATGATATTGATTTCTCCGAGGAAGAGGTGATCGGCTCCTACAGAACCGAACTGGAGCGGATCGCTGCGGAGGGCGGGGTGGCGGAACTGCACCAAAGACTTGCCAAGGCGGATCCGGTTTCCGCGGAAACAATCCATGCGAACAATGTGAAACGTGTGATCCGCGCACTGGAATACCATCATGATACCGGCGAGAGGATTTCAGAACACAATGCCCGCATGCGTAAGAAAGCGTCCCCTTATGATTTTCACTATTTCGTACTGGTGCAGGAGCGGGAAGAACTCTATCGGAGAATCGATGAAAGAGTCGATCGTATGATGGAGAAAGGACTTGCTGACGAGGTCAAACGGCTGAGAGAAATGGGGCTGTCCGCCGGCGATCTTTCGATGCAGGGGCTCGGTTACAAGGAACTGCTGCGTTACTATGACGGAGCCTATGATATGGAAGAAGCGGTCAGGATGATCAAACGGGATACCAGACATTTTGCGAAACGGCAGATGACCTGGTTCCGCAGGGAAAAGGGGGTCATCATGGTCAATAAGCGGGATTTTGACGAAGATGATGAGAAGATCCTTGCATTTATGGTGAATCACATTAAGAACCGAGAGGAAGGAAACGGAAATGGAGTTAAAGGGTTTGAATGAAATGTATGCGTCCATGGGAATTGACGCCAAGGTAGCAGCGTTTGGCGAAATTATTCTGGACGGTTTGAAAGATCGTTTCGCCGAATTGGATCGTGTGAGCGAGTATAACCAGCTGAAAGTCATTCGGGCAATGCAGGAGTGCAACGTGGCGGAGAACTGTTTGAGCGGAACCACGGGCTACGGTTACAACGACGTCGGCAGAGAGAAACTGGAGGCTGTCTACGCGAAGATTTTCAATACGGAAGATGCGCTTGTGCGTCCGCAGATCACTTGCGGCACCCATGCTTTATCCGTTGCGCTTGCCGCCAATTTAAGACCGGGAGACGAACTGTATTCCCCCGCGGGCAAGCCCTATGATACGCTCGAAGAGATCATCGGCATCAGGGCTTCCAAGGGTTCTCTTGCGGAATACGGAATCACATACAAAGAGACCGCGCTGCGTAAAGACGGTTCCTTCGATTATGATTCGATTGCGGGAAGCATCACGGAGAAGACGAAGATGGTGAATATCCAGCGCTCCAAGGGCTATCAGACCAGACCTTCGTTCTCTGTGGAACAGATCGGTGAATTGATTTCCTTTGTCAAGCGGATCAAACCGGATGTGATCGTAATGGTGGACAATTGCTACGGCGAATTCGTAGAAGTGATGGAGCCCTCAGATGTGGGCGCGGATCTGGTCGTCGGATCGCTCATTAAGAATCCGGGCGGCGGATTGGCGCCGATCGGCGGCTACATCGCAGGCAGGGCGGACTTGATCGAGAACTGTGCTTACCGGCTGAGTGCACCGGGACTCGGAAAGGAAGTCGGCGCGACGCTGCAGGTTATGAATCTGTTCTATCAGGGTCTATTTCTGGCACCGGTTGTTGTCAGCGCCGCGATCAAGGGAGCGGTGTTTGCCGCGAACGTGTACGAGAAACTTGGCTTCCACGTGATTCCGAACGGAACCCAGAGCCGACACGACATCATTCAGGCGGTCACGCTCGGTTCCGCAGATGCGATCATTGCCTTCTGCCGCGGGATTCAGGCGGCGGCGCCGGTCGACAGTTTCGTGGTGCCGGAGCCGTGGGCAATGCCGGGGTACGACAGTGAGGTGATTATGGCGGCAGGTGCCTTTGTTGCGGGATCCTCGATTGAACTGTCCGCGGATGCGCCGATCAGGGAACCGTACGCGGTTTATTTCCAGGGCGGACTGACCTTTCCGCACGCCAAATTCGGGATTCTCAAGACCTTACAGTATCTTAGCGACGCCGGGATCGTGTCCCTCTGATACAGATTGTTTCTATACGAATGCGGCATAATGTGGTAAAATATTCATGTCTTGTGGGCTGATGCGGAGAGAATGTGGCAGAAAGGACACAGGATATGCACTACACGATGAAATCATTGCCGAAAGAGGAACGTCCTTATGAGAAATTTGCGCATTACGGGGCGGTTTCTCTGTCGGATCCGGAACTGGTTGCAATTCTGCTGCAAACGGGAACCAGAGAATATTCTTCACTGGAACTGGCACGTGAAGTACTGCGAATGCAGGAAGATTACAGTGTTCTGGCTCTGGCACGGAAATCTTTCGAAGAATTGAGGGCGATTCCCGGTATCGGACCGGTGAAGGCAATGAAATTGCAATGTGTGGCGGAACTCAGCAGACGGATCCATCTGTGCAGATCGCCGGAGCGGTCTGCGTTTGCAACGCCGTCGCAGATTGCGGAATATTATATGGAATCCCTGCGGCACCAGCGCAGAGAACAGTTGCTGGCAGTTTATTTTGACGGTGGCGGCTGCTTCATCGACGATGAGGTGCTTTCCGTCGGAACCGTGAACAGTTCCCTGATTTCACCGCGGGAAATTTTCTTCGGCGCTTTTGAAGCCCGTGCGGTCTATGTGATTCTGATTCACAACCACCCGAGCGGGAATGCGAAGCCGAGCGCCGAAGACGTCGAAGTGACGAAGCGGCTGGTTGCGGCTTCCGAGATTCTCGGGATTCCGCTTATAGATCACATTGTGATCGGCGATAAGGAATATGTCAGTTTCCGCGAAGCGGGAATGATCCGTTTTGTTGAATCATAGGTAGAAGAGAGGTTTTCCATGCCCATCAATGCTTTCGGTATCGATCTGGGTACCAGCAACGTTAAGATTTATAACGGTTTGAATGATTCGATCGTCAGTTACCGGAACATGATTGCCGTGCAGAAGGTCATGAACCGTAAAACCGTGATGGCTTACGGAGACGAGGCGTTTGAAATGTTCGAGAAAGCGCCCGCAAACATCACCGTGAGCAATCCGGTGACGCACGGTGTGATCGCAGAGATTCATAACATGCAATACCTGCTGCATCATTTTATCGCGGATGAAGTCGGCGGAAACCTCAAATCGGCGGATTTCTTCCTCAGCGTACCGACGGATATCACGGAGGTGGAGAAGCGGGCATTCTTTGATCTGGTCAAGGATTCGAACGTCAAAGCGCGCAATATCTATATCGTGGAAAAGGCGATTGCGGACGGGATCGGGCTGAATGTGGACATCAAGAACGCGCAGTCGATTCTGGTGGTCAACATCGGATATGAGACGACGGAAATTTCCATTCTTTCCCTTGGCGGCATTGTTCTCTCGCGTCTCATCAAGACCGGCGGCAAGAAGTTTGACGAGAGCATACGGAACATCATCCGTAAGGAATATAATCTGCTGGTCGGCAGTAAGACTGCGGAGCGTGTGAAAATCTCGCTGCTGGAACTGGAAGAAGCCGAAGAGGACGCGATTGTTTACGGACGCGATATTGTTACGGGCTTACCGGTGGAGCGTGCGATCCCTACGGTTCTGATTGAACGTGCGATGCACGAGAACTTCGAAACCATCATTGACAGCGTGCATCTGATTCTGGAACGTACGCCGCCGGAACTTGGCGCGGACATTTATAAACGCGGCATCTATCTGACCGGCGGTTCCGCAAGAATCGGCGACCTGCACCAACTGATCAGCAATCACACGGGGCTGAAGGTGAACTTTTCGACCAAGGGAGAGGAAAGCGTTGCCTACGGTCTCTCTCAAATCATCAAGAATCCGCAGTTTAGAAGCGCCGCTTTTTCGATGGAGGATTTCAGCAGTTAAGAGGTTGGGTTATGGCAAGGAAGCGATCCAAGAGAACGAAGTTCTCTGTTCCAAGTAAATATATTCTCCTGGCGCTGACGGTCCTTTGCGTAATTCTGATGGTGCTGTCTTATACGACCGATCTGGTGAAGGGACCGCTGCATACGATCGCCGGATATACCATTGTTCCTTTTCAGAAAGGGATTTCGGAAGCGGGGGTCTTTCTTACTTCCCGTTCCGATAATATCAAACGGATGCAGGAACTGACGGCGGAGAATGAAGAACTGAAAAATACGGTGGCTGATCTGTCCATCCAGATCAATGAACTGCAACAGGACAAATATGAACTTTCGGAACTGCGACAGTTATATGCGCTTGACGACAGATACGATACCTACGACAAGATCGGCGCCAGAGTGATCGGTAAGGACGCCGGCAACTGGTTCAGTTCTTTTTTGATCGACAAGGGAACGAAGGATGGGATCGATGTCAATATGAATGTGATTGCCGGCGGGGGACTGGTCGGTTACGTGACCGAAGTGGGACCGAACTGGGCGTCGGTTCGTTCGATTATTGACAACAGTGCGAACTTAAGCGGCATGGTGCTTTCGACTTCCGATAACTGCATCGTATCCGGCGACCTTGAATTGATGAGTCAGGGGTATATCAAGTTTTCCCAACTTGTGGATGAGGACGACAAGGTTGGACAGGGCGATTTGATTGTTACTTCAAATATCAGTGATAAGTTCCTGCCGGGAATTTCGGTCGGCTATATTTCCCATATTAACAGGGACGCGAACAATATGACGAAATCGGGTTATATTACGCCGAGCGCCGACTTTAAACACATTGACACGGTGCTTGTGATCAGGGATCTGAAACGTCAGAAGGATTAAATATGCTGCGCAAAATCATTATTTTCTTTATGATTATCATCAGTTTTCTGTTGCAGGGCTCCGTGTTCTCACGTATCCCGCTCGGCGGAATCGTGCCGAATATCCTGATTATCATTACTTCCTGTTTCGGCTTTATGCGGGGGAGAAACGAAGGAATGCTCATCGGCTTTTTCTCCGGCTTGATTCTGGATATTTTCTTCGGGGACATCATCGGCTTTTATTCTCTGGTTTATCTTGTGATCGGTTATCTGAACGGATTGTTCAGAAGTATTTTCTATCGGGAAGATATCAAACTGCCGATGATTCTGATTACCGCGAGCGAACTTGCCTATTGCTTCCTGTGTTACATTTTTCTCTTTCTGTTAAGAGGAAAACTGCATCTGGGCTACTATTTTGTCCATATTTTCCTGCCGGAGATCGCCTATACGATTCTTGCCACGATTGCGCTGTATAAGCCGATCCTCTGGGTGAACAACTGGCTGGAAGACCGTGAAAAGAGGTTTGTTTAGGTTTGTTTGAAGATATCAAAGAATGGATCAAAAACATATTGTTTTCCCGATATTTTGTGCTTATGATCGTCATGGCGGTGCTGTTTGCCATCTTGGTTCGTAAGCTTTTTGTATTGCAGATCGTGAACGGAGAAGATTATCTGAACAACTTCACGCTTACCATCAAAAAAGAGACGACAATCAAAAACACGAGAGGGAATATCTACGACAGGAACGGAAACCTGCTCGCATACAACGAACTTGCCTATTCCGTCACCATTGAGGACAGTATTGAGTCCGGTTCCGGTAAAAATAAACAGTTGAACCAAACCATCTATGATACGATCAAACTGGTTGAGAGAAACGGCGACCATGCGGTTAATAATTTCAACATCATCATCAACGAAGACGGAGAATACGAATATTCCGTGACCGGAGATCGCCTGTCCCGTTTTCTCGCCGACGTCTACGGCTATAAAAACGTATCCGAACTGAAGGAAGAAGAGAAGAACACAACGCCGCAGGAATTGATGGAATATCTTGCGGGTTCGGATAAATATGAAGTCGGAACGATCATTGAAAACGGAACGGAGAAGACGTTTGAGCCGCTGACGGGTTATACCCCGGAAGAAGCGCTGCAGATAATCACGATCAGATATGCCCTGAGTACGAATTCCTATCAGAAATACTTGTCTACCGTTGTGGCATATGACGTCTGCACCGAAACCGTGGCGCTCATTATGGAGAACAAAGGAGATTTGCCGGGCGTAGACATTGAGGAAGAAACATTAAGACATTATAACGACGGAAAGTTCTTTGCACATATTCTCGGCTATACCGGCTATGCTTCGCAAGATGATCTGGCGGAATTGAAGGAGTCGGATCGGGATTACAATATGAACGATACGGTGGGCAAAGCCGGCGTCGAGAAGGCAATGGAGAATTATCTGCAGGGCTATAAGGGGAAGGACGTGATTTATGTGGACAACGTCGGCAAGGTGATCGAGACGGTGGAGCATGTAGAGCCGATTGCCGGAAACGACGTCTATCTGTCGCTGGATTCCGAACTGCAGAAAGCGGTATATAGCCTCCTGGAGCAGAAAATTGCGGGTATTCTCGTGCAGAAGATCGTGAATCAGAAGGAATTCGATAATTCGGCGGTGAAATCATCTTCGATGAAAATCACGATCGATGAGGTCTATTGCGCGCTGTTTGACAATAATATCATCGATGTCGATCATTTTCGCGTTCATGATGCGGGTCCGTATGAGAAACAGGTGGAGCAGACCTATCGGATCAGGCAGAGTTCCGTTTTCTCCAATCTGACCGAGGAATTGATGAACGTCGCAACGCCTTATCAGGATCTCCCCGAAGAATACCAGGTTTATGAAAGTTTCATCGTGCAGCGGCTGTCGTCGAGAAATGTAGGCGTCATCGTGAGCGACAAGGTGGACAAAGAAGACGAAACCTATCAGGCCTGGGCAATCGAAGAGACCATCAGTCTGCGCGAATATCTTTATTATGCGATTTCGCAGAACTGGCTGGATATTTCCAAATTCAGCTTTAATGAGCAGTATTCTTCCTCTGATGAGATTTACAAGCAGCTGGTCAATTTTATCATTGACGATCTCCGCAACAATACAGGGTTCGCAAAGAAAATGTTCAAATACATGATTCATGATGATGCGATCACGGGACGTGAAATCGGCATGATCCTCTATGAACAGAAGGTCATCTACGGCACCATCGCAGAAAAAAATGCGTTGGAATCCGGAGAAATCAGCGCTTATGATTTTATGATCAATAAGATTGCCAACATTGATATTACTCCCGCCCAACTCGCGCTGGATCCGTGCAGCGGTTCCTGCGTGGTTACGAGTACGGAGGGAGAACTGCTGGCGCTGGTCACCTATCCGGGTTATGATATCAACAAGCTTGCGAACTCCATCGATGCGGATTATTATGCAAGATTGCTGACGGATCTTTCGAGCCCCATGTATAACTACGCGACCCAGCAGATGACCGCGCCCGGATCGACTTTCAAGATGCTCTCGAGCGTCGCCGGTATGGAAGAGGGAGTCGTCACGCTGGATGAGCCGATTTACTGTACGGGCGTTTGGGATCTGCTGGAGGAAGAGAAAACCTGTTGGGTCTATCCCGGACACCATGGTGAAATGGCTCTTGTCGATGCAATCGGAAATTCCTGCAACTGTTATTTCTATGAAATCGGTTATCGTCTGGCAACGAATCTGTATTCGGATCTGTATTCGGAGAAGCGCGGACTGGAACGGCTCAAGACCTATGCCGATCAGTTCGGTCTGACCGAGAAAACGGGGATCGAAATGGAAGAAAACGAACCGCAGTTTTCCGATACGCTGCCTGTCGACTCCGCCATCGGACAGGGAAGTCATAACTATACGACGGTCGGGCTGTCGCGCTATCTGACGACGGTTTCGAATCGAGGGAAGTGTTATGATTATTCTTTGATCGATCATGTCAGCGACAAGGAAGGCAGGGTTGTAGCGAAGTTTGGACCGACGATTCGAAACTATGTGAAACTGCCGGATGAGACATGGGATGCGGTGCATTCCGGTATGCGTATGGTGGTGCAGAAAGCCAAGCCTTTCGCAGGCTTCAAGATCAATGTTGCAGGAAAGACAGGTACCGCGCAGACCTCGAAATCCAGAACGAACCATGCGCTCTTTCTCGGATTCGCACCCTACGAGGATCCGCAAATTACGGTTTCGGTACGAATTGCTTACGGATATACTTCAGGGAATGCAGCGGCGCTTGCTGCCGATGTATTTAAGTATTATTTCGAACTGGAAGACAGAAACACATTGATCAACGGTCATGCCGATACGGTTGTCGGTGCAGAGATCGAAGACTAAGGAGTTCGAATGAAGAATTATGTGATGATTAAAAGTTTTCGAAACGGGATATCGGTCATTTTGGATGCGGAAGCCCCCTTTCATGTTGTTTATACGGAAATGGCAAGGAAATTCCGAGATTCCGCGCAATTTTTCGGCGCAGCCAAGATGGTGGTTTCCTTTGAAGGAAGGGAACTGAGCGTAGAAGAAGAGCGGCTGCTCGTCAATTCCATATCCGACAATACGGAATTGACCGTGCTCTGTGTGATGGGGAAGGATGAAGACAGGAATCAGGAATATTTAAAGGCGGCAAGCCGTTTCTCACAGAAAGGAAGAGATACGGACGGTCAATTCTATCAGGGAACTATTCGGGCGGGGCAGTCTCTGGAAACCGATTCCTCCGTGATTATTCTGGGGGATGTGAACCCGGGCGCGGATGTTTATTCCACCGGAAATATCGTGATTCTCGGTACGCTTTACGGTCATGCGCATGCAGGCTGTAACGGAAATGACGCCTGTTTTATCGTGGCGCTGGAAATGAAGCCCGCCAAAATTGAAATTGCCGATTATGTGATCAAGGATTTCTCCAAGAATTCCATTTTCCGCAACAAACAACTTCCGAAGATTGCATATATCGAAGACGGCGAGATCAGGACGGAAGTGATTACAACGGCGCTGTTGAACCATTTGCAGACGGAATCGAATCATGTTTAAAGAATATAATTTTAAAAAAATTGATGTTTATCTTATTCTGCTCTGTACCGGACTGACCTATTACGGGATCCGGTTTATCGGCAGCGCAAAAGAGAGCGTGGTGGGAAGACAGTTGGACGGTTTGGCGCTCGGTTTGATTGCCATGGCGGTCGTGGCGATGATTCCCTATGATTTCGTACTGAAATTCTACTGGCTGATCTATATCGTCTGTATTGCGATGCTGTTGTTTGTGCGTTTCTTCGGAGATTCCGGCGGCGGCGCGGCAAGATGGTTCGAGATTGGAGGGCTGCGTTTTCAGCCCTCGGAGATGGCGAAAATATTATTGATTTTATTCTATGCGCAGTTTATCATGAAACATAAGGAGAATCTCAATACGTTTCGGATTGTCCTGTTTTGCGTTTTATTGATTATCCCGCCTTTTTATCTGATCTACGATCAGCCGGATCTGTCCACGAGTATCGTTATCCTGGTGATCTTTGCAACCTGTATGTTTATCGGCGGCATCAGTTATAAACTGGTACTGACGGTGATTGTCATTGCAATTCCTGCCGTCCTGATTTTCCTGAACTATGTGACGCAGGAATCGCAGACCCTGTTGAAGGATTTCCAGCGCAACCGTATTCTGGCATGGCTGCAGCCCGAGAAATATGCGATGACGGAAGCGTATCAGACGACCAATGCGATCATGGCGATCGGCTCCGGTCAGCTGACGGGGAAGGGGCTGAATAATAACGTGATTGCTTCCGTGAAGAACGGTAATTTCATTTCGGAAGCGCAGACAGACTTTATTTTTGCCGTTGTCGGAGAGGAAGCGGGGTTTATCGGAAGCTGCATTGTAATCGGACTGATTTTTCTGATTGTTGTGGAACTGATTCTGATTGCCAGAAAGGCGAAGAATCTTGCCGGCTCCATCATTGCCGGAGGACTCGCCGGTTTGATCGGTTTTCAGTCTTTCATCAACATCGGCGTAGTGATCGCCGTTTTGCCCAACACAGGGCTTCCATTGCCTTTTGTCAGTTATGGAGCGACGTCCCTTGTGAGTCTGTTTGCAGGGATCGGCTTTGCTTTGAACATAAAATTACAAACGCCGCAGGAATAGGGAGGTTATGAAATGAATATAGGACTGATCGCGCACGACTCGAAGAAGAAACTCATACAGAACTTCTGTATTGCTTATCGCGGAATTCTCAGCAGAAATGATCTGTTCGCCACCGGAACGACCGGCAGATTGATCGAAGAAGTTACCAATCTTTCCGTGCACAAGCATCTTGCGGGACCTCTGGGCGGCGAGCAGCAAATCGGTGCGCAGATTGAACATAATGAGATCGATCTCATGATTTTTTTGAGGGATCCGTTGACGCCCAAGTCACACGAGCCGGATATTTCTTATATTGTCCGCTTATGCGATATGCATAATATTCCGCTGGCAACCAATCTTGCCACTGCGGAATTGCTGATTAAATCATTAGACAGAGGGGATATGGAGTGGCGTGAAATGTACAAGTAAAAGACGGCGTTATATGGTATGCATAGCAATATTGTTGAGTACGCTTTCCGGCTGCGGACCGAAAACTTTTGCTTTTCCTTATGATCCCAACACCTCGATTTCCGCGTATTCTTTTGATGCGGTCAACAGCGAAGTTGTTGCGCATCCTTTTGCAGAACGGTTGTGCGTTGCCCCGACCGATCTGAACCTTACTGCCGCAGACCTCTCGCAGGCGTCTGCAGCCGCTCTGTTTGACATTACCCATCATGAGACGCTCTATACCAAAAGCGTGAACCGAACCATGCATCCGGCATCCCTTACCAAGACGATGACGGCATATCTGGCACTCAAATACGGTCAGTTGGATGATGTGCTGACCGCTTCCGAAAATGTTAAAATCAAAGAATCGGGGGCACAGCTTTGCGGTTTTGAACCCGGGGATAAGTTGACACTCGAGCAGGTGCTGCACGGGTTGCTGATCTATTCCGGAAATGATGCGGGGGTGATGATTGCAGAGTATCTGTCCGGTTCGGTGGAGGAGTTCGCTAAACTGATGAATGAAGAGGCATTGAAACTCGGCGCAACCAACACGAATTTCACCAACCCGCACGGATTGACGGAAGACCAGCACTATACGACGGTTTATGATATGTATTTGATTTTTCAAGCCGCCATGCAGTTTGATAAGTTCAGAGAAATCATTCACACGGCGGAATATTCCACTTCCTATACGGATGCACAAGGGCAGGAACAGAAGATCACTTTTGCGACGACCAACGCCTATCTGGCAGGGGTGCGTACCGCGCCGCAAAATATCAGCGTGATCGGCGGCAAAACAGGCACGACAAAGGCGGCGGGGAATTGTCTGATTCTGCTTTCCAACAATGCCGCGGGAGAATCTTATATCTCCGTAGTCATGCAGACGGAAGACAGAGAGATCCTGTATGATCAGATGACGAGTCTCCTGAAATTGATCCCTTAGTTCGGAATTTTCATCGGATGCACGGTTGTATTTTGCACTCAAATCTTTTATAATTTAATTATAATCTTTATCTCAAGGAGGGCACTGCCATGGTTCAACTTATTGTCGGAGAAAAAGGGAAGGGGAAGACCAAACATCTTTTAGCAAAAGTGAATACGGCTGTGAAGACAGCAAACGGTAACATTGTTTATTTGGATAAGAATTCGAAACACATGTATGAACTGACGAACAAGATTCGTCTGATCAATGTTTCGGAATACCCCATTACTTCATCCGGAGAATTCGTTGGTTTTATCTGCGGAATCGTGTCTCAGGATCATGACCTTGAGCAGATGTATCTTGACAGTTTCCTTGACATTGCCTGTATTGAAGACGCCAAAGCAGCAGAACCGGTTTTGAATAAATTAGAGAAGATCAGCCGCCAGTTTGATGTTTCGTTTATTATCAGCATGACGGCGGATCAGTCCGCACTGTCGGATGAGTTCAAGTCGAAAGTGATCGTAGCTTTATAAGCAGAAACGGAATGAAAATACAGTTGCAAGCCTCGGGCGTCCGAGGCTTGTAAATTGTTTGGAGGGAGTTATTTGGCTAAGGGGAACAGAACATCCGGTAAAGTGACCAAATATCGCAAGCCGATCAATATCAATCCGGGCCTTGTGCTTTTTATCGTACTGTTTATCTATATTGTCATCATTATCGTTTCTTATTTTCGGCAGGAGCATATTACGCCTTATGAGGTTTCGCTCGGCTCTCTTGCCGTCAACAATGTCTACAGCGGCGTTGCGCTTCGTGAGGAAACGGTGGTGGAATGTCCTTACTCCGGCTATGTGAATTATTATGCAAGAGAATCCGAGAAGGTGAATAACGGCGCGATGATTTTTACCGTGGATTCTTCCGGCAAGATCACGGAACTCATCCAGGATACCGAAAGTGATTCCGCCTTAAATGACGAAGAGTTGTCCGAAGTTCGATCCGATATTTCCGATTTCAGTGTGAGTTTCGATCCGCATCATTTTCGTGACACCTATGATTTTAAATACAAGGTGGAGGGTACGGTGATTAAACTTGCGAATTATAAGGTGTTGTCCAATATTGATGCACTCTATGATTCCAACTATTCCGATTCGATCAGTTTCGGCTATGCGCCCTGTTCCGGTATTCTGGTCTATTCCACGGACGGATATGAAGGATTGAAGCCGGAGAATATCACCGATGAAACGATGCATCCCGAAGAATATCGCAAGCAGCAGTTCCACAGCAATGAGCTGATTGCGGAGGGTGATCCCGCATATAAACTGATCACCAGTGAACTTTGGTCGGTTGTCATTGAGATTACGGAAGAAAAAGCGCAGGAATTCGCAGAGGATCCCTATGTGAATGTCAGATTCTTGAAGAACAACCTGACTTCCTGGGCGGAGACGACGGTTCTGCGGCAGAACGGCGTGATCTATGCGGTGTTGAAGTTCAATAATTCCATGGTGACTTTTGCGACGGATCGAATGCTGGAGGTGGAACTTCTTTCTTCGGAAGAAGCGGGGCTAAAGATCCCGAATTCCGCTATTGTGGAACGTCCGTTTTTTCTGATTCCGAAAGCGTACATGACGGAAGGCGGCAACTCGGATATCGGCGGCTTTGTGCGCGAATCCTATATGGATGACGGAAGCGTTTCGAGTGAATTCGTTGAGACTACCATTTACAATATTCTGGACGGGGAGTGCTATGTCGACGAATCGTCGTTTCAGCGGGGCGATAACATTATTATGCCGGAAACCGGAGAACGGTATCCGATCAGTAAGCAAGCCTCTTTGATCGGCGTCTACAATATCAACAAAGGCTATGCCGATTTCAAGCAGATTACGATTCTTGCGCAGAATGAGGAATACTCCATTGTGAAATCCAATACGGAGTACGGATTGAATGTATATGACCACATTGTATTAAAGGGCGATACCGTATCCGAAAATGATTTTATCTATCGATAAGAAGGTGAATTGAGTTGATCAGTGATAATTTGAACGCGGTGTATCACCGCATTGACGCGGCAATTCGCAGAAGCGGCGGAAGCAACCAGGAGGTAACGCTGATTGCAGTGAGCAAAACCAAGCCGATTCCTTTGGTGATGGAAGCTTATGCGGCAGGCGTTCGCGATTTCGGAGAGAACAGGGTGCAGGAACTGGTCAGTAAATACGAAGCAATGCCGAAAGATATCAGATGGCATCTGATCGGTCACCTGCAGACGAACAAGGTGAAATATATCGTCGATAAGGTTGCGTTGATCCACAGCGTGGATTCGCTGAAACTGGCGCGCGAGATCAGTAAGGAAGCGGCGAAAAAAAATGTTGTTTGTCAGATTCTGATCGAAGTGAACATTGGGGAAGAGGAATCCAAATTCGGATTGCACAAGGATGAGGTGATCGATTTGGTGAAGGAGGTTTCCCTGCTCCCCAATCTTAAGATCAAAGGGTTGATGACAGTGGCGCCCTATGTTGAAAATGCCGAGGAGAACCGCAGGGTATTTCGTAATTTAAAACAATTATCTGTTGACATAATTAATAAAAACATAGATAATGTAGACATGAATATTATGTCTATGGGTATGTCAGGCGATTTTGAGGTCGCCATAGAAGAAGGGGCTAATTGCGTACGCATAGGTACATCCATATTCGGTGAGAGGAATTATGTATAGATAATTAAGTTTGGATAAGGAGAATTACAATGGCAGCTTTTTTAGACAAATTATTAAGTTCCATGAAGTATAATGACGATGATTACGATGATGATGAATACTTCGATGAGGAGGATGATTATGAGCCTCCCCGTAAGAAATCAATTCGTACTTCGACAATGGATGATGAGGAAGAGTACGGCGGCAGAAGAGTGCAGCCGCAGCAGTCTCCCCAGAAGGTGACGCCGCTTCGTTCCGGAACGACCAGAAGAACGGCGAGCGGCATGGAAGTGTGCGTAATCAAGCCGACGACGGTGGATGATGCAAGAGAAGTTACCGATACGCTCCTTTCCAACAGAACCGTCGTCCTGAACATGGAAGGTCTGGACGTGGATATTGCACAGCGACTCATTGATTTTACTTCCGGTTCCACTTACGCGATCGGCGGGAATCTTCAGAAGATTTCTCATTATATATTCATCATAACACCGAAGAGTGTTGATATTTCGGGAGACTTTCAGGAAATCCTTTCCGGGGCGTTTGATGTACCGTCCATGCATAATAAGTTTTAAGTTAAGACTTCCTGCAAGAACAGGAAGTCTTTTTCATTGATCGGACAGCAGGAGATGGAGCAGACATGAAGAAGTTATTATTATTTGCGGCAGAAGTGATCGGAATTTTTCTTCTGGTTGTTCTGGACAGGATGACGAAACTTTGGGCAATGCATTCACTGCAGGGCGGAAACGGCATTGAATTGATCCGCGGCGTATTGAAGTTCTATTATCTTCCGAACGGGAATACGGGCGCCG